>NZ_JBGUAV010000002.1:0-300220 GCF_041821005.1 Halalkalibacter sp. AB-rgal2 | reverse complement strand
TATAAGTAAAAATATGCTCATTTGAAAAGAATGTGCCTAACAACAGAAATGGATCTAAGCGGACGGGATGGCCGACTCCAGCAGGAAGAAAGGGCAGGCTGAAATCCACTGGCGTTAGCCAGTTAGTTCAGCGTCCTCCTGCGGAAAGCGTGCCCCCATCCCGGGAGCGAACGGTTTTTCTCTTTTTTTGTTGAAATCTCTTATTTATAGTTAGGGTTTGTTAAAAAAGTAAACCATGAACTACTTTAGAGTTTAATGGGGATTTTTCAAATAAGGAGCAAGATATCACCTAGTGTATGAACCATTCATATCTAAGCGGAGTTGATAACAAACCTAATTAAATGAATTTTAAATAATAGTAGTTGGAGAGAAGCTGAGAAATGGAGATGTATAAATGCACTTGATATGGTCATCTGTACAAAGCACGTTAGTACTAGTTAAGGTGATTTTAGGATGACTAGGAGATGCTTCTCTAATAATGATCTTAGAGAATTATAGCCACGTCTTGCCGAAGATATAACAAGACGTAGCGAGGAAATTAGATAAACTTTATTTGATTATTGTGCCTGTTTTTTGAATAAAAGGTTATATAAGTAATTAAATCATTGAGAAACTTATAACATCTACGTTCTTATTAAAACGCCCAATTCCCATCGCGGAAAATCGGCTCACGCTTCCCGTCTTCATACACACCATCAATATTCATATCCGCAGAGCCCATCATGAAGTCAACATGCGTTAAGCTCGTATTCAATCCGTTTTTCTCAAGCTCTTCTTTGGACATCTTTTTTCCACCCTCGATACAAAAAGCGTAAGCAGAGCCTAAAGCTAAATGGTTTGACGCATTTTCATCAAACAACGTATTAAAGAAGATAATATCCGCATTTGAAATCGGAGAATCGTGAGGAACGAGTGCGACCTCACCAATATAGCTTGAGCCTTCATCCGTTTCAATTAAACGCTTTAATGTTTCATAGCCTTCTTCCGCTTTGAAATCAATCACCTTGCCGTCTTTAAAGGTTAACGAAAAATTATTAATGAGTGTTCCTCCGTAATTTAGTGGTTTCGTGCTTGAAACGGTCCCATTCACACCCGTTTTCTTTGCCGAAGTAAATACTTCTTCGGTTGGCATGTTAGCAACAAAAGATACACCATCTTTATTGATACTACCTCCGCTGACCCAAAGGTGAGTAGTCGGCAACTCAATGACAAGATCCGTCCCTTCAGATTGATAATGCAGAGCATGAAAATGTTTTTCATTTAATGTGTTCATTTTTTGGTCAAGGTTATTTAAGTGGTCGTTCCAGGCGGATACAGGATCGTCCTCATTGATTCTTGTTGCTGAGAAGATCGCCTCCCAAAGCTTATCCATCGCTTCTGAAACAGGAGCATCCGGAAAAACCTTTTGCGCCCATCCTTCTGATGGAACTGCGACAATGGACCAGCTAATCTTATCGCTCATAATATAAGAACGGAAGCCTTCCATGGCTTTTCCGCTTGCTTTATTCATATTAGATACGCGCTCTGGATCAGCCTCTTTTAATAAATCTGGGTTTGAGCCGGTAATACTTAAGAAGGCAGCACCGCCTTCTGCCATTTCTTCATAGCCTTTTGCGATCCATTCCGGATACTCATGAAAGGCCTCATCGGGGGCAAGCTTAAATTTCGTCTTTATTAATTCCTCGTCACTCCATTCGACATGGACATTTTTCGCACCAGCCTCGTATGCTTTTTTTGCTACGAGTCGAACGAGGTCTACTGCTGAAATCGGAGAGCGTACAACAAGAGTTTGATCTTTTTGAATGTTCACACCGACTTTAACAGCAAGCTCAGCGTATTTCTCTAATTTTTCCGCAAAACTGGACATCTTTATCTACCTCAATTCTAATTTATATTAATGCATTCCATTCATTACATACTATACCAATATTATGGCCGAGAGAAAAGAATAGCACGACATTGTTTATTTATGCTATGATAATAGTGATAAGAAAGAGGTTCGCGAACTCCCTCTATAAAAAACTAAGGTGATAACTGTACAGTGGTACAGTTTTCTTGTCGTTTTATTATAAAATGATTAACCTAATAGGAGTGATCGAATGCTCGTTCTTCATAAATAGCGGCAATTAACGCTAATTAAAGGAGAAATGAGTCATGAAAAAAGATAAGGCGGTCGTCGTCTTTAGTGGTGGACAAGATAGTACGACTTGTTTATTATGGGCACTAAAAGAATTTAAAGAAGTAGCAACTGTAACCTTTGATTACGGTCAGCGTCATTACGAAGAAATTAATTGTGCAAAAGATATTGTGAAGGAGCTAGGTGTTTCCTTTCACCTTCTAGATATGACCTTTATGAATCAGCTTTCACCGAATGCATTAACACATCATGATATGGAGGTCGAGGATGGGGTGGATGGTGAATTGCCATCAACCTTTGTTCCAGGTCGTAATCATCTGTTTTTGTCATTTGCGGCTGTTTACGCCCATAGCATAGGAGCAAAGCATATTGTAACGGGTGTTTGTGAGACTGATTATAGTGGCTATCCCGATTGTCGTGATCAATTTGTGAAGTCATTGAATGTGACGCTTAATTTGGCAATGGACCAACAGTTTGTTATTCATACACCGCTAATGTGGCTTAATAAAGCAGAGACATGGGAGCTTGCTGATCAATTAAATGCTTTGTCATTTATTCGTGAGAGAACATTAACTTGCTATCATGGAGTGCGTGGTGATGGCTGTGGAGAGTGCCCATCGTGTAAACTAAGAATGCAAGGCTTAATGCAATATGAAAATCAAAAGGAAAGGAGGGAAGAATAGTGCTACAACAATTTTACCCACAGGTACCTCATTCGTATCGTTATGAATTAAATAAAGATATGAACTTATCTGCAGCTCATTTTATTCCAGATGAAAAAGCAGGGGTTTGTAAAAATATGCACGGCCATACGTATTTTATCAATGTTACGATTGCCGGTGATCAACTTGATGAACTTGGGTTTCTTATCGATTTTAAACAAATTAAGGACCTAGTCCATAAACGTTATGATCATACGCTATTAAATGACCATAACGAATATAAGGAAATCTTTCCTACGACAGAGCGTGTTGCAGAACAAATTTGGAAGACGATTCATGAAAAATTAAAATCGTTACCACATCAACCGAAGTGCTTACAGGTTCTCGTTCGTGAAACACCTACAAGCTATGTTGTTTATCGTCCTAAACCGGAGGAATTATCATGAAGATACCGGTAATGGAGGTGTTTGGCCCGACGATTCAAGGTGAAGGTATGGTCATCGGTCAGAAGACTATGTTTGTTCGAACGGCAGGGTGTGATTATCGCTGTTCATGGTGCGATTCGAGCTTCACATGGGACGGTACAGGAAAAAGTGTGTTAATGGATGCTTCTGCGATTGTCACAGCTCTTAAAGAGCAAGGTGATAATCGCTTTTCTCATGTAACCATATCAGGTGGGAATCCAGCCTTACATAAAGGACTTGCTGAGTTTGTTGAGTTATGTCATGAAGAGAATTGGACAGTTGCACTTGAAACTCAAGGTTCCTATTGGCAGGATTGGTTAACGATGATCGACGAAGTGACGATTTCACCTAAACCGCCTAGTTCAAAAATGAAAACAGATTTTAATCAATTAGACGATGTGATGTCTCTTTTGTCGTTGGAGCAAGTGAGTCTAAAAGTTGTTATCTTTGATCAAGATGATTTTCAGTATGCGAAAATGGTCCATCAACGTTATCCTGATGTTGCGATGTTTTTGCAAGTAGGGAATGATCAAGTAACCTCAACGAAGAAAGATGAACTCGTCTCTCAATTATTGATAAGGTATGAATGGCTGATTGAATTGACCTTAAGCAGTGTCGAAATGAATGATGTTCGTGTATTACCTCAACTGCATACTTTTGTGTGGGGAAATAAACGAGGCGTATAATAACAGAAGTGGAGGTGAGCAAATGAGCGGTCGATCAGATAACGAACTAGACGGTGTAAACTTACTCGGTAATCAAGGAACGGAATATACCTTTTCTTATAATCCTGCGGTCTTAGAAGTGTTTGACAATAAGCATCAAAATCGAGATTATTTTGTCAAGTTTAATTGCCCAGAGTTTACATCCCTCTGTCCAAAAACAAATCAACCAGATTTTGCGACGATTTATATTAGCTATATTCCAAATGTGAAAATGGTCGAAAGTAAGTCACTCAAGCTATATTTATTTAGCTTTCGTAATCATGGAGATTTCCACGAGGATTGTATGAATATTATTATGAATGACCTCATTAAATTAATGGATCCTCGCTATATCGAAGTGTGGGGGAAATTCACACCTCGTGGTGGCATCTCAATAGATCCATATACAAATTATGGACAGCCAGGGACGAAATATGAAAAAATGGCTGAGTACCGTATGATGAATCATGACTTGTATCCTGAGAATGTAGATAATCGATAGAATTGTACGTGTAATAAAAAGTGTTTTGAGTGACCACATTAAAATAAATAGTTTATTTGCAATGTGAAGAGTGCCTATTGATTAATTTCAATGGCACTCGTTTTTTTGTGATAAAAAAGTTTTATAGGAGTAGTTTAAATGAGAGGATTGTAAAACGTTTCAGTTAGATCTTCTCCAAAAGCCATTTCCAACGTATAAATAGGTGCATCGTAATTTTCATACATCATTACAGCAGACTCTTTTGTATTAAAATGAGAGTAAAGTTGACTGTTTTATTTGGTGTAAAATGTAAATTCGGCAAGTTTTTCAACATCCGTAAACAAGCTACCATCTTGCATACTTTCTGCAAAATAATGATTTCACATCGCAAAGAATGAAAACTCTGTTGTGCCTGTTAACATGATTAAGGGGACATAATGATAATCACCTGTTTGAAATTTCTCTTGTACGCAAACAAGAATTGTGTTATTTCAATCCTTACTTTCTTACATTAGGTTATAAGCTGATAGTGTACTGAGGAGTTGTAGGGATCTTTCTAAAATTCGTGTTTATGGCTCGAGACATACATACGCAACGTATCTTCTAAACATGTAAGCTTTGAACAAAAGTGTTGCTGGTGAGCCATTGAAAGCTATGTAGTTGTGAGGATAGTGACCGAATCGGTTTTCTAAGATTATTTTGTTTAGAAAAAGGGTTAGAAGGTAATGGTATAGAATAGGTATTGTAATGTTACTTAGGAGGTGTTAATGATGCGTCAAGTAAAAGTAATCAAAACGTCTTCATCTAAAACGATGGAGGACCGAATCAATGAAACAATCCAGAATTTAAGTGGTGAATTTGTCGACATTAAATTAACAGGAGCCTATGACGGGTCAAGCGAACGTTTCTTAGCCATTATTATTTACGAAAAAAATGAATAATTCAACACCCGTAATGAAGGTATTTCATTACGGGTGTTTTAAATTAAAGTCAAAATGATGAAATTATTGTCGACAATATGTCCTCAAGCTCTATCTAGTTGTAGGACTTTGTAGATTTATGCGCTTGCCTAGGAAATATTCTTACACAATAGTTGATCATTTCTCTACTTACAATTAAGATGAACATATATGAAGATGAAAGTGAGGAATGTCATATGGGTTTACCTCAATATCCAGAAGATTTTACTGATCGAATTCGTCATAAACGTACCACCGATGAAAATCTTGAAAAACGAATAAATGAAGAGATTCAAGCAATGATACAATTTATGAAGGGCAATCAGACGAATAATCACTCTGTCTCGTTTGAGGATGTTCTCATTATTATTGATCGTATATATGAAGATGGTGATGACTTCTTTGAAATTTCGGTTGCTAAACAGCATAGTGTAGGAATTGTTCGTTAAGAAAGAACTCAGAGGGAAACCTCATTGAGTTCTTTTCACATGTAAAAGCTACTTGACTAGTTTAAGCAAACCAAGAAAGAAGAATAGAAGGCTAGGTAAGAAACGTAAATAATGAAGGATAATACGACTTGTTGTAATGTGACCGTAAATGATCCCAAAAACAAAGGCGAATAGAATGATCATGCCCGATAATGGCGCGAAGAGAAATGAATGGTTTTGAAATCCTGCTTGAAATCCGTAACCGATATTATCGATATTCATAAAAAGGGTGATAACGAATAAAAACGATTTACGATAAAATGGTATTTCAAAAAAAAGGTGGTAAAAGGCTAATCCGATTAATAACAAGCCGGATAAAGTGTCGGTTAACGTTGTCGGAATGAAATCACCAACTAAACGGCCAAGGGTCATTGAGATCAAAATAATCGCACTAGAAAAGCACGCAATCATAATAATGAGAGATAATGGGATACGTATTCGTTTAAGCCCGAATAAGAATCCGATCGCAAACGCATCTAAACTGATTAAAAGAGCCATTAAGAAGATGGTTAGATAAGTCAAAATGATTCACCTCCGTTCAACCATCTTATGTACGAATAAAATGAACTAGTCTACTCAAGTGAAAGAAACTGCTTCGTGTTATGGATGGACAGACAAAGCTCGACGTGTTAGAAGTTAGAAAATGCTTAAAATGAGCAAATTAGTTTACACTAGAATGATACGTTAGATACGATAAAGGAAATGAATATATTGAAGGAGAGTACAGAAGAATGGGTATCCAAGAACAATTAGCAAGTGCGATCGCCGTAATGAACAATCGTCATTCGGTTAAACATTATAAGCCGGGTTTAGAAATAACACGAGAAGAAATGACTGAATTACTTGAAGCTGCAACGTCCGCACCCTCCGCTTGGAATTTACAGCATTGGCGCTTTTTGGTTATTGATGATCAAAAGAAAAAAGAAGAGCTGTTACCAATTGCATATTATCAACAGCAGATAGTTGATAGCTCCGCAGTGATTGTGTTATTAGGAGATTGTGAAGCGGGTCAAGAGGCAAGTGAAATATACGATGTTGCATTAGAAAAAGGTCAGTTGACAAAAGAAGTACGAGATGCACTTGTTAGTCAAATTGAACGTGCTTATGAACATGGGAAGGAAACGTCCTTTGCACGTGATGCGGCGTTTTTGAATGCTTCGCTTGCAGGCATGCAATTTATGTTAGCTGCTAAGGAAAAAGGGTATGATACTTGTCCAATTGGTGGATTTAAACGGGATGAATTAATCAAGACTTTTCACATTCCTCAACGCTTTGTACCCGTCATGTTGATGACAGTAGGAACAGCTTTAAAAGAAGCCTATCCATCAGAACGAAAGCCTATTGACCAAGTTACTGTTTATAACAGCTTTTAAGTAGTATGATCGTGAAGAAGTCCCAATGGCGGGCTTCTTCATTGTGACTTTTATGAGAAGAAATAAAAAAAGTAAGAAGGAGGAAAGGAGAAAATGATTGACTTAGAATTTGAGAATTATCATGAATGTACATTTACAGACATTCATGTAAAAGAAAAATATGAAGTGAATCAATGGACGCATTTTGTTATCGCTTTTTCTGGGGATGTGCCAAAGGAACTAGTTGATCCTGAAGCTTTAGTGATTCTGTCGGGACAATCCATTTTACAAGTTGTATTACGGGATGAAGGTTGTGATTGCCATTTGTTTCAGTTTACAGAAAATGAGAAAAAGCAATTTGAAGAATGGGTTCAGCAAAATGTGTTAGTTAATTGATTGGAAATAGTGAACAATTGCTTTTGGGTTGTCCCTTAGATCTATGAATTGACTTTTTAGGTTTTTACTATGAATTGCTTGGAAATCCCTTGTTTCTTGATAAACTTTTTTGATCATTTCTTTCATCGTTTTTTGATCACTCGACGTTAATTGCTCTTCAATTGTTGTACAAATAAACGTTCGACAGACGGCATTTTTAAATTGTGGGTGAAGGGAACACCCTTTTCCTTTTCTGAAAAATTGACAAATGGAATAACTAGTTCGTTTATCATCTTTTTCAAGCGGCGATAAGGATTGAGTGTTTAGCTGATCAAATGCTGAATCAACTTCGGCTTTCACAAAAATGGAGTAAGGATGAATGATAGCAGCTGGGTGATGATAGATCGACCAAAATTGATCCACATTATCGTTACACATTCGAAAAATATCTAAAAGTTGAAATGTAGGACTATATGAACAGCAACCAACCTTTTCTACTGTATCTTTCGGAGGTTGAAATTGTGGGTCTAGACAGTTTAAACAAGCTCTCGAAAGAAGTTGGTTATAGGTGTTGTCAATTTCTAGCATATATTTAACCTCCCATCAATGTAACATATCATAATTTATTGTTTTGTAAAAGAGGTTGCTTATGCCGATTTTCTTAGTGAAATGTTACAAAAGAACACTCTACCTATTGTGAAATAACCTTACAAAATAATTCTATGAATATATGTAGTAAAACTTTAACAAATTCGCTCAATATGTTAAAATACGTGTGAAAGCGTTATACATTGATTGCTATCATAGATGTTAGTTAGGAAGCAAATTAGGAGGTAATTACATCATGTCAAGCAAGGAGCACAATCCGGGAGAACCATGGCAGGGGTTTCATGGTCCGAATCTTGGCGTCGCCATTGAGTTATATGAGTCATTTCTAGAAAACCCCAATTCAGTTGATCAACATATGCGAGAATTATTTGAAGAATGGGGGCCTCCACCGACTGACCAAGAAACGGCATCAGGTAATCGTGTTTTCGTTTCAGCTTCACAAGTTGAGCCTTCATCGAATCAGATGAGGACGTATGTGAATGCGGTAAAATTAGCAGATATGATTCGCCGTAAAGGGCATTTAGTATCCGAAACAAATCCGATTAACCACTCAAGCAAGCATTCTGAAATTTTTGAATTAAAGCGATATCATTTAACTGAGGATTCAGTGAAAAATGTACCTGTTGATTTAATTTGTCCAGATGCACCTGCTTATGTGAAAGATGGATTGGATGCTATTAATTATTTGAAAGATGTTTACACTAAAAAGATTGCATTTGAATTTAACCATGTTCATGATTTGGAAGAACGCCAGTGGTTAGTACAAATGGTGGAATCAGGGGAGTATATTCCTTCATTTTCAAAAGAAACAAAAGTAAACCTACTTAAGCGTTTAACCCAAGTAGAGGGCTTTGAAAAGTTTATTCATCGCACATTTGTTGGGCAAAAGCGGTTCTCTATTGAGGGGTTAGACATCTTAGTTCCAATGTTAGATGAAGCTGTTAGAGATGTAGTACATAATGGTACAAAACACGTATTAATTGGTATGGCTCATCGTGGTCGTTTAAATGTGTTAGCACATACGTTAAATAAACCTTACAAGATGATTTTTTCTGAATTTTTACATGCACCAAAAGACTTAATTCCTTCTGATAATTCAACTGGAACAAAAAATGGTTGGACAGGTGATGTGAAATACCATTTAGGAGCAGATCGTCAAATTCGTGATGAGAATACAGCTGAAGCGATTGTTTCACTAGCAAACAATCCTAGTCACTTAGAATTTGTAAGTCCGATCGTGGAAGGGTATGCTCGGGCAGCGCAAGAAGATCGTAGTAAAAAAGGGTTTCCTAAGCAAGATGTTTCTCAGGCTTACTCGGTTTTAATTCATGGAGATGCAGCGTTCCCTGGTCAAGGTATCGTAACAGAAACGTTGAATTTAAGTCGATTAAAAGGATATCAAGTTGGAGGATCGCTACATATTATTGCAAATAATAATATTGGCTTTACGACAGAAACGTATGATTCAAGATCAACGACATATGCAAGTGACCCAGCAAAAGGATTTGAGATTCCGATCATTCATGTAAATGCCGATGATCCAGAGGCCTGTATTGCGGCTATTCATTTAGCAGTATTGTATCGCAATAAGTACAAAAAAGATTTTCTTATTGATTTAATTGGTTACCGCCGCTTTGGACATAATGAAATGGATGAACCTGCAGTTACTCAACCGGGTACTTATGAAAAAATTCGCAAACATCCTACCGTTCGTGCAATTTATGCAGAACAGCTTGCTAGCAACGAAGAGATCGCTGCATTCTACGGTGATGAATTAGATAAAGAATTTCAATCAACATTGCAAGCTGATTATGATGAAATTGTCGCAAAGAAGAGGGAAAAGACGTTTGAATTATCACCGCCTGATTATATCGTCAATGGGTTACCTAAGTTAAAGACCAATGTAGCACTTGAAACGTTAAAAGAATTAAATGAACAATTATTGAATTGGCCCAATGAATTCAAAGCGAATGTGAAACTCGAAAAAATTCTAAAGCGCCGTGGAGATGCATTTAAGGAAGACGGTAAAGTAGATTGGGCTTTAGCAGAAACATTAGCGTTTGCAACGATTTTGCATGATGGAACTCCTATTCGTCTCAGTGGACAAGATTCTGAACGAGGAACGTTTGCTCATCGACATCTTGTCTTACATGATCGCTCAAATGATAAGGTGTTCACTCCTCTTCAAGAATTTGATGGAGCCAATGCATCATTCGCTGTGTATAATAGCCCGCTATCTGAGCAAGCGGTAGTTGGTTTTGAATATGGCTATAACGTTCAATCACCAGAAACGCTTGTTCTATGGGAAGCACAGTTTGGCGACTTTGCTAATGGTGCTCAAGTTATTTTTGATCAATGGGTGTCAGCAGGTCGAGCGAAATGGGGGCAAAAGTCTGGCTTGGTCATTCTTTTACCTCATGGATATGAAGGTCAAGGTCCTGAGCATTCTAGTGGAAGAGTGGAGCGCTTTTTAGTACTTGCTGCTGAGAATAATTGGACGATTGCGAACTGTACGTCAGCAGCCCAATATTTCCATATTTTAAGAAGACAAGCAAAAATTCTACAAAAGAATGCTGTAAGACCATTAATTATTATGACACCAAAGAGTTTGTTGCGTAATCAGGATGTGGCTTCCACACATGATGCTTTTACTGATGGGGAATTTTTACCTGTATACGAGCAAGCAGGTTTAGGAGAAAAGGTCGATAAAGTTGAACGCATTATATTGTGTAGTGGAAAGGTTGCAATCGATCTAGCTGATCAAGTGAAAAAGCAAGATGAAGATTGGGATTGGTTGCATATCGCTCGAGTTGAAGAGCTTTATCCATTCCCAAAACGACCTATTCGTTCTTTGTTCTCAAAGTATAAAAACCTAAAAGAAGTTGTATGGGTTCAAGAAGAACCAAAAAATATGGGAGCATGGCCTTTTATGGAATCTAGAGTGAAAGAAATTGCACCCGAGGATGTGTCGGTTAGCTACATAGGTCGAACACATCGCTCAAGTCCATCAGAGGGAGATCCGGTTTCTCATAAGAAAGAACAACTACGTATTGTGACAGAATCTTTGACACGTAAACACTAAGAGGAGGCCATTACGGTGATAGAGATTAAAGTACCAGAACTAGCGGAGTCAATTACAGAGGGAACGATAGCACAATGGTTAAAAGAAGTTGGAGAACATGTGAATCAAGGGGAGTATATTGCCGAGTTAGAAACTGACAAAGTGAATGTAGAAATTATTGCTGAGCATTCAGGTGTCATCAAGGAATTTACGAGAGAGCCTGGAGATACGGTTGAAGTAGGCGAAGTGATTGCTGTTATTGATGAAACAGGAACAGCTTCAACAGCTGGCACAAAAGAGAAATCACCATCTACTACTGAAAAAACAGATAAGAGTGAGAAGGAAGTGCCAGCAGCAAAGGAACCAACTGCAGATAAGTCAGAATCTCCTGCAAATGAACGATTACTTGCTTCACCTGCTGCTCGTAAGTTAGCACGTGAAAAGGGAATTGATCTTCAAGCTGTACAAACAACAGACCCAACAGGTCGAATTCGAAAGCACGACGTAGATGCACATCAATCTAAGCCTGCTCCACAGGCTCAAGCGCCTCAAGCAGCTTCAAATACGTCATCTACTAACGATACGAAGCCCGTTGAACGTATTAAAATGTCAAGACGTCGACAGACGATCGCGAAACGTCTAGTGGAGTCTCAGCAAACGGCTGCCATGTTAACAACTTTTAATGAAGTTGATATGTCAGCCGTGATGGATGTTCGTAAAAGACGCAAGGATGCATTTTATGATAAACATGGAGTGAAATTAGGGTTTATGTCTTTTTTCACAAAAGCAGTTATTGGAGCATTAAAAGAATTCCCTTTATTAAACGCAGAAATTCAAGGTGACGAAATTGTTAAAAAGAATTTTTATGATATTGGGGTTGCGGTTTCAACAGATGATGGGCTCGTCGTTCCGGTTGTTCGTGACGCAGATAAGCTTGGCTTCGCTGGTATTGAAAGTGAGATTTCAGAGCTGGGTAAGAAAGCACGCGATAACAAATTAGGACTTTCTGATTTACAAGGTGGTACTTTTACGATAACAAATGGTGGGGTTTTCGGTTCATTATGGTCGACACCAATCTTAAATGCACCTCAAGTCGGAATATTGGGTATGCACAAGATCCAATGGCGTCCAGTCGCGATTGATCAAGAAAACTTCGAAAATCGTCCAATGATGTATATTGCATTGTCTTATGACCACAGAATTGTTGACGGTAAAGAGGCTGTTAGTTTCCTTGTTCGTATTAAGGAAATGCTTGAAGACCCTGAGACGTTATTACTTGAAGGTTAATGTACATGAACAAGGATGCCTTAAACGGCATCCTTGTTTTATGAATATTATAGCGTGGGTGGTGCCACCTTTTCCCATTCATGTTATACTATCGTTGAAACTACGTAAGAAGGAAGTGAAGGTATGATTCATGTGAATTGGTCAGAACGAAAAACGATTAGAAATGTAGAATGTATTCATACGAATGCTAAGAAATATATGGTTGATCGTGCGTTAACAAAAGGGAAAACGTATGAGCTTAAAAATGAAACGGATGAATTTTATTTTGTGATTGATAATACAGGTTCTGTAGGTGGCTATTATAAAGATTATTTCAAAGGTTAGGTTTAAAATGAGAAGGGGGAAATAATATGGGAGAAGATCTCGATATTTGGATAACATTTATTCGACAATGTGGGTACCTTGCCTTATTTATCACACTAATTATCGGGCTTTTCTTGTTCCCTGTTCCTAATGAAGTTTTACTAATGAGCACCGGGTTACTAGCTACTACAACATTACTTTCTCCTCTTCCGACCTTCGCGGTTGTCTTTTCTAGTATTCTCTTTCATGGAAGCTTGTTATATATGATCGGTACGAAGATTCAAAAGGTTTCAACTACGACCCCAGATGAAAAAGCGCAATCGGTTTGGAGGGTAAGGGCTAATAAAGGGAAGGTGTTATTAGATCGGTATGGTTTAAAAGCAGCAAGCTTTAGCTATTTTTTCCCATTTATCCGTCATGCTGTACCACTTGGTATGGGAATGTCTAAAGTGAAATATCGTTGGTTTGCAATAGTTTCGTTTTCGTCAGCATTGATCTGGCAAAGCTGTTACTTTTTAATTGGCTTTTATTTTGGACGAACGATTACCGATTGGACTACTTTCGTTTATACGGTTATCATTGCATTAGCTTCTATATTATTTATCGTTATTGTTATTCGGTTTGGTAAATACCGCTTCAGAAAAAAAAGTCAAAGCCCTAGCTAAATAACTAGAGCTTTACGTCAGAATGATCATTTTTTATGAGAATCTAAATATTCATTATAACTCATTTCCTTGTCAATGAGCCCTTCATCGGTTAATTCAATGATCCGGTTTGCAATGGATTCATTAAATTGGTGGTCATGTGAATTAAAGATCATGGCTCCTTTGAAATTGATCAATCCATTATTTACTGCTGTAATTGATTCTAAATCAAGATGGTTCGTAGGTTCATCTAGCAGGAGAACATTTGCTCCACTTAGCATCATTTTAGAGAGCATACAACGAACTTTTTCTCCTCCAGATAAAACGCTCGCTTTTTTCTTAACTTCATCTCCTGAGAATAGCATTCTTCCGAGAAAGCCTCTTAAGAATGTATCACTATCATCATCAGGTGAGTATTGTCTGAGCCAATCAACTAAGTTTAAGTCGCTTCCTTCGAAATACTCTGAGTTGTCCTTTGGAAAATAGGCTTGTGAAGTTGTAATCCCCCATTTGAATGAACCACTATCAGGATCCATTTCACCTGTTAAAATTTTAAAAAGTGCTGTTTTTGCTAATTCATGATCTCCAACAAGTGCAATTTTATCCTCACGGTTCATCGTGAAGCTGACATTATTTAAAACGCGTTCACCATCAATCGTTTTACTAATTCCTTCAACCATTAATACATCATTACCAATTTCACGTTCAGCTGAAAAGTGAACATATGGGTACTTTCTTGAAGATGGACGGATATCATCAAGTTCAATTTTATCTAAAAGCTTTTTACGCGAAGTCGCTTGTTTGGATTTAGAAGCGTTCGCACTAAATCGTGCAATGAAGCCTTGTAGCTCTTTAATTTTTTCTTCTTTTTTCTTGTTTTGATCTTGAGCCATCTTCAATGCAAGTTGACTTGATTCATACCAAAAATCATAATTTCCGACATAAATTTGAATTTTCCCGAAATCTAAATCGGCGATATGTGTACACACCTTATTTAAGAAGTGTCGATCATGTGAAACGACAATGACGGTATTTTCAAATTGAATCAGGAATTCTTCAAGCCATTCTATAGCTGCTAAATCAAGATGGTTCGTCGGCTCATCTAATAAAAGAACATCTGGTTCTCCAAATAAGGCTTGAGCAAGTAAAACTTTGACCTTTTCGGAACCGGTTAAATCAGCCATTTTCTTTGTGTGTAATTCTTCCTTAATGCCAAGCCCCTTTAAAAGCACGGCTGCTTCTGATTCAGCTTCCCAACCATTTAATTCAGCGAATTCTCCTTCAAGCTCTGCTGCTTTCATACCATCCTCGTCTGAGAAATCTTCCTTCATATAGATCGCATCTTTTTCTTGCATGACTTTATACAAGCGTTGATGGCCCATTATAACGGTAGTTAATACTTCGATTTCTTCATATTCAAAATGGTTTTGTTTCAAAACAGCTAAGCGCTGCCCTGGCTTCAGGTGCACGTCACCCTTTTGTGCTTCAATTTCTCCTGATAAAATTTTCAAAAAAGTTGATTTTCCAGCCCCATTAGCTCCAATTAATCCGTAACAATTTCCAGGGGTGAACTTAATGTTTACATCTTCAAATAACTTTCGATCTCCAAATTGCAATCCAACATTCGTTACTGTAATCATTTATTACGTATCCTCCAATGTCTATATATCGAATGCATTATACCATTCAAAGCGCTAAAGTGATAGTACTTAACAACAATTTAATAAAGATTTCTTGATAATAGAAAATATCGATTGGAGAATTGATGGATGAACGTATCGAACAATGGACGAATATATGCTACGATCTTTACTATAGAAGGTAATAAACGATTAAACTAGCGATTGCTACTCCCATTATCGTTATTAATAGCTTTGACGATTTAATGGTGTAATTAACAATAACCGCTCCTAATAAAATGGCAAAAAATAGTGATAAATCAAGTGGGAATAGTTGATAGGATTCAATAAAAGATGTTCCAGTGAAAAGCCAAATAAAAACAGGAAAGAGCATGAAAAAGCTTAAAACAATAATACAGATTGTATTTAACCGCTGTAAAGATTCATTCATTATGCCACCTCTGTTTTAATTCTTTATAAAGCCTGTTCAAATGGATCCGTTCGCACCGCGTCTACAATACTTTCAAAAAATGTAGTAACTACGCTCATTACTTCGAGGTCATTCAAAAAAGGAATACCAATCCTTTTTGAATAACCTCTTATAAATAAGATAACCAAAAAAATAGAAGCAAATACAAGTTAGATGAAAAAGGAGATAATGATGGAAGCTCTAATGGAATCTGCAAAAAAGAAATTAAAGTTAATATATGGATATGATCAATTCCGTAAAGGACAAGAGGCGATTATCAAATCGGTCTTATCGAAGCAACGCACAATCGGTATCATGCCGACAGGTGGAGGGAAATCCATTTGCTATCAAATACCAGCATATATTTTACCTGGAGTGACAATCGTTATTTCTCCCTTAATATCTCTTATGAAGGATCAGGTGGATGCGTTAGTTGAACTCAATATGGCTGCAACGTATATTAATAGTTCATTGTCTACTCATGAAGAAAGGCTAAGGTATGAAGACATTCGAAACGGTACGTATAAGCTCGTATATGTTGCTCCAGAAAGAATGGAGCATTCCAGCTTTCAAGCACTTGTTGAGCAAGTAGAAGTATCGTTAATTGCTATTGATGAAGCTCATTGTTTGTCTCAATGGGGACATGATTTTCGACCAAGCTATTTATCCATTCCGGAATGGGTGAATGCCTTAAAAGGATCTCCCGCTGTACTTGCTTTGACGGCAACAGCTACAAAGCAAGTACAGGAGGATTTACAGTCATATTTGTCTGTTACGGATGAACATACTGTTATTACAGGGTTTGCTCGTCATAATTTGCGTTTTCAAGTAAAGAAAGGTATCGATAAGAAAGCGTTTCTCCTGTCATATTTGAAAAGCAGGCAAAGTGAATCGGGAATTATATACACATCTACTCGAAAAGAAGTTGAATCCATTTCCGAATGGCTTAGAATGAAGCAGATCAATGTGGCTGCATACCATGGTGGGATGTCTGAGAAACAGCGAATAAAAGCTCAAGAAGATTTTACGTATGACCGATCACCAGTCATAGTAGCAACAAATGCATTTGGAATGGGTATTGATAAATCGAATGTACGGTATGTGATTCATTACAATATGCCACGAACGATAGAGGCTTACTATCAAGAAGCTGGACGTGCTGGACGTGACGGGGAACTAAGCGAATGTATTCTTTTATTTTCTCCACAAGACATTCGGACGCAATCCTTTCTTATTGAACAATCATTATTAAATGAGGAACGAATGAAACATGAGTATGAAAAATTACAACAAATGACGAGTTTTTGCCATACGGAACGATGCCTTCAGCAATATTTGTTAGACTATTTTGGCGATAGTTCAATTGAAACATGTGGACGCTGTTCAAATTGTCTAAAGGAAGGAGAAAAGCTAGATCGGACAAAAGAGGCGCAAATGATTTTTTCATGCATTAAAAGGGTTAGAGAGAAATTTGGGAAAACGATCATTTCACAAATATTAATTGGCTCCTCTAATCAAAAGATTAAGCAATTTCAATTCCAAGAACTACCTACATATGGATTACTAAATAAGTGGAGCCAGAAGCAAGTAGCTCAATTAATTGATTTATTAATTGCTGAAGGGTATATTGCACCAACTGGTAGCTCTTATCCAACATTGAGCTTGACAGAAAAAGTAATACCTGTGTTGAAAGGTGAGAGGAACATTTATGTTTTCGAAGCAAAAGGGAATGATAAGCCTGAAGAACAAAATGATGTGTTTGAAGCAATGCGAGCATTAAGAAAAGCGCTAGCATCAGAACAGAATATTCCTCCATATATGATCTTTTCAGACCGTACGTTAAGGGAAATGAGTCAGTATATCCCGCAAACAAAAGAGGAATTAATGGGTATTAATGGTGTAGGTGAACAAAAGTGGGGAAAGTACGGGCTTGTTTTTTTAGATGAGTTAAAACAATTTGTGGATCGAAAGCCAGATCAGTCCCCTTTGAAAACAAAAGCGAATTCAGGGAAATTAAAGACGAATTATTTAGATACAGCTAATCGTTTCAAGGAACAACCGTCTGTCCCCGATGTAGCTGCCTATTTCTCCTTAACGGAAATGACGATAATCAAACATTTGATTCGTGCGGAACAGGAAGGGGTCCATTTAGAATTAGTTCAGTATGTAGACGATCACAAGCAGAAGCTTATTAGAAAAGCAGCTGAAGAAGTAGGGACTGAAAGGTTGAAACCGATTAAAGAGGTATTACCTGAGTCAATTTCTTATCAAGATATACGTTTCACATTACTGATATAATTTTCATCCGATTTGATGGGTGTCTTATGGTATAGTAATAGTGAGATTATTTGTAAGGAGAGCTTTTATGACGATTAAAATAGTAACAGATTCAACTTGTGATTTAACTAATGATGTTATTCAGACTTATGACATTACGGTTGTACCGTTATCAATTACGTTTCAATCAGAAACTTTTCTCGATGGTGTCGATCTAACGAAGCAGCAGTTCCTCAACAAGCTCAAGGCATCTGAGGAATTACCAAAAACATCGCAACCATCAATGGGTTCATTTTCCGAAGTGTATGAACGGTTATTAAGTGACCCATCAACAACACATGTCATTTCGATTCACATTACCGAAGGCATGAGTGGCACGTATCAATCTGCACGAGCTGCTGCGCAAGAATTTAATGGTGAAGTGACAGTCGTTAATTCATCGTTTATTTCACAAGCGCTTGGTTTTCAAGTCATAGAAGCGGCAGAAAAAGCGAAGCAAGGCTTTTCTGTGAAAGATATAGTCACTCATTTGAATACGATACGTGAACAAACGTCTTTATATATGATGGTTGATACGTTAGACTATTTAGTAAAGGGTGGCAGAATTGGGCGTGGAAGAGCGCTTATAGGCTCATTATTGAAAATTAAACCGATAGCTTCTCTAGATGATGGTGTGTATACTCCTGTTGCTAAAGTAAGAACAGAGCAAAAGATATTAGCATTTTTTAAAAAGAAATTTGAGCAAGAGACTGCAGGGAAAAAAGTGAAAAGAATTGGAATTTCTCAAGTAGATGCTGAAAAACTAGCTATAAAAGTCCGCGATATGATACATTTATTAACAGATGCACCTGTATCAATTGCAGAGACATCACCTATTATAAGTACACACACTGGACCTGGTGCATTAGCATTTATGTATTATTTTAAATAAAAGAGGTGTTTTAGATGAGTGAGAAAGTAAGGGACATACAATCGATGGATGAATGGAAAGAGTTGTTAGCTAGTCATACACCGACGTTAGTTTTGAAGCATAGTACAACATGTCCAATTAGTGCAGAAGCGTATAATCAATTTACTGCTTATGTAAACGATCAAAAAAATGATGAAATCAAGTATGCATTAGTAAAGGTGATTGAACAACGTCCTATATCAAATCAAATCGCTGAAGATTTAAATTTGAAGCATGAATCACCTCAATGTATTTTTGTGAAAGATCAACAGGTCATATGGTCAGCTACACATTGGGCCGTTACGAAAGAGGCTATAACTGAGCAAATAACGTAACAATAAAAGAGTGGTATTTGAAGGTTAGGGAACCTTTAAATACCACTTTTTGTTGCAATAAGATAGACTTGGTGAAAGAATGTACTAATCGTTACCTAAAAGAAATGATTTTGAAACCATTTTCAGTCAACACTCGTTTCATTTATAAAAAAAGAAACGGGGTTGTCAATGATGAAAAATATATTTCTGTTACTCATTACTAGTTTGTTCGTAACCGTTGCTGGTTGTCAAAGCGCTGGAGAGGAATTAGTTGCTGAAGATACTTTAAGCATTGAATATGCTGTTGAGCAGGAAAGCAGTCGTTCTGATAGTGTTGATCAAGTAGAAAGTGCACCTGATGTTGTATCAGGTGAAGGCGCGGCATTTGCAAAGGAACGAATGATTTCTTACCAATCATATATGTCTGTTGATGTAGAAAGCTTAATGGAAAGCATGGGTCATTTACAAGAGAGAGCTACAGAATACAATGGTTATGTAGTTGAATCCACTTTTTTTGAATCAGAAACAAACCCATACGGTACAATGGCCTTTCGTATACCGGAAGAATCATTTGTCCTATTTATGGAAGAGGTGAGTGAGCATGCTCAAAAGGTGAACCATCACGAGACAATTGCTCAGGATGTGACAGAGGAATATGTTGATTTAGAATCGCGCTTATCTTCAAAACAAGCGGTTGAAGAGCGGCTTCTACAATTTCTTGAGGAAGCAGAGAATACAGAGAACTTACTAGCGATTTCACAGGATTTAGCGAATACGCAGGAAGAAATAGAGCAACTCACTGGTCGTATGCAATACCTTGAAAATCAAGTGAGCTATTCTAGCGTTAGTATCGATTTAAAAGAAGATACTGTAAGAGTGGGAACGATTCAAGGTGAGGAAGACTTAAATACTTGGGAAGAGGCCAAGAAATTATTTATCGATACAGTTAATTTCTTAATTACTTCCGTTTCAGCTATAATTGTATGGTTAATAGGCTTAAGTCCACTCTTTATTCCTATTATCGTTATAGCTTTTGTTATTTCGTATAGATTGAGACGTATGAAGAAAAAGAAGACCACTATAGACTAAATGAAGGCATTGAAAATCGAAGTGATTCTGACTATACGATTTATATTTTAGAAGGTTTTCTGTTTTCAGGCGAAGAACTACAGCGTAATGTTATTGTTTGGGTTATGATGGAGACTATTTTACTCGAATTATTATACATGACTCAAAGGTGAACTCTAATGAGCTAAAAGAAACAATTCTTAATCATTCTGAAAATGAGATAAATGAAGTGAATGTTGAAATAGATGGTGCTGATTTTGGACTACGAGAAGAATATATTGCTGAAAATGGGGATGTGACTGCGACCTATCATGCTCTAAAAACGTATGATAATGAAAAATAACTACAATTTACCTTTTTTTACCATTATAAGAATCCTTTCTGAAGGTTATTTTTTCGGAGTATAACCTTATCAGAAATGGGTTCTTTTTTCATTTATTTTATGCATGATGATTTAAAGAAATTGTCCATTTAATAGACGATGTATACGATCATCGATTTTACATGAATAATTCAGGTTTAAATACTTTACACGTTTAAACGAAATCCCTTCTCTGTTCGTAATAAGACATATGCCCTCTAATTCTCATCAACACGATTTATTTCACAACATTATTTTTTAGTTTGAATTAAACTAATCATTTTGTTTCCTTTTTACCCAACCAGACATAATCTAATGATAAAGTGATAAAGGAGATGATAACTGTGTCAAATTTTGGAAAACCATATAAAGGATGCTGTCCGATATATCCGGTTCGAAAACAGCCTCGGAAAAAATGCATCTGTCCACCTGGACCACGGGGCCCAGCCGGCCCAGCGGGAGCAACCGGCCCAGAGGGTCCAGCGGGAGCAACCGGCCCAGAGGGTCCAGCGGGAGCAACCGGCCCAGAGGGTCCAGCGGGAGCAACCGGCCCAGAGGGTCCAGCGGGAGCAACCGGCCCAGAGGGTCCAGCGGGCCCAGCCGGCCCAGAGGGTCCAGCGGGAGCAACCGGCCCAGCGGGTCCAGCGGGCCCAGCCGGCCCAGAGGGTCCAGCGGGAGCAACCGGTCCAGCGGGCCCAGCGGGAGCAACCGGCCCAGAGGGTCCAGAGGGCCCAGCCGGCCCGGCAGGAGGAGTATTAGCCTTTGCAGATTTTTATGCATTGATGCCACCTGATAATGCAGCAACAGTTGCTCCCGGTACAGACGTAAGTTTTCCGCAAGACGGACCTATTAGTGGGACTGATATAACCCGTACTGGTCCTAGTACATTTAACTTGTCTGAAATTGGCACTTATCAGGTCTTGTTTCAGGTAAGTGTAAGCGAAACGGGACAACTGATTTTAACTCTCGATGGAGCTGACCTAGACTATACGGTGGTTGGGCGAGCAACCGGTACTACCCAGATAGTAGGAATGGCTCTTGTAACAACAACAAGCATCAATTCAATACTCACTGTACAAAATCCAGCTGGCAATGCCGCAGCACTAATCATCACTCCTCTCGCTGGAGGAACAAGGCCTGTTTCAGCACACCTTGTTATCACACGACTCCAATAGAGTGGGAAAATAAAATGGTCTATACCAAATTATGAAGTAGACTGGTCTGTTAGGTAGCTTTAGAGCCTCCTAATAACTCATAATTCAATATAAGAAATCATGTTAGGTCTCTGCCGATTGAGTCAATCGGTCATTTGTAGGATTGTAAAGAAAAACTACACCTCGAATGTTAGACATAGTGGAAAAATCGAGGTGTAGTTCAACTGATGTTGACTCTTTTAATAGTTAACTTAAATGTTACGTGTGTACTCCTTTAGTAATATGTTGAGCTCACCATTAACGACATACTCATGCAACAATTTTATTCAGCAAAATGTGAACATGAAACTAATATCTGAATGTTTAGGAGATATCACTAACCAGTCTGTAAAATGAGGTTATCAAGTACTTGATTGGTAGGGACAGAACAAATTAAAAGAACAAAATAACCGGCTGATCAATTTAGTAATATATAGATATTAAGCTTTAATAATACAACAAGAAGCAGTCAAACTTTTGATACCAACTTTTAAGTTAATATTATGACCCAAATTATGATCAGCTAAAATACAAAGAGGCTGGGACAAAAGTGGTTTAACTAAAAGAAAAGCCGAACAATGATAGATGGTGGACGTAAACCGCTCCTGAAATATACTTCGCTTTCCGCGTGAAGCCGGTGAGCCTCCTCGTGCTTCGCACTGCGGGGTCTCACCCTTGGCTTTTCATCCCGCAGGAGTCTACGTATATTTCATCCGCTACGTTCATCTTTTGTTCGGGTTTCCAGATAGACACTTTAGTTATGTCCCAGCCTCTGACAAACAATTGATCCATTTTGATTTTCATAATCAACCTCAACATCAAAATCATGCTTCTCGTAAAAATGGATGAGTCTATCAAGATGGCCCCAATCTCGTTTAGCAAGGTCGCCTTTAATACTATGAATATTCTGTTCTTTGGCATGCTCCTTTAAATAATCCATACAGATAGAACCGAAACCTTTATTTTCTTCTCCTTTTATATCGCCTATAAAAAGGCTGAAATCATCTGTATATTTAGCCTGGAGCATAAAGTCCCAATGTCCGCGGTAGGCAGAGTTGCACTCATGGATCATAATATGACATGAATGCCCATCATCTATCATGGATACAATCACCCATTTTTCGTTTTTGGATTGTTCAATTCCAATCACTTGCTTGCCTTTTGCTATTTCTTTTACATTTTGTTGTAATCGAAATAGTTGAAATTCTACGTCATCACATGTCGATTGCTTTTCATCCGTGCGTGGCTCGGTTAAAAGCACATAACCACTCCTTTTCTTTTTTTCTATGAAAATGCCTCTTTACAAATATCATAGTATACAAGAGAAAGGATGAATGTTCAAGTTGAGTTTATAGTCATAAAAAATGTCCATCTATTGCATGAAATAGATGGACATATGTAGTACTAATATATAGAATATTAAAATGCAAACCGGTATGTCCAGAAACGTTCTGTTTGTAACCAAGCCAATGCTTCAGGATCTCCCTTTTTCCATTTGGGTTCCATTTCTTCTAACATCCAAGCCGTTTGTGAAAGGTGTGCTCGTAATGCGTTTCGTTTCACTTCTGCAAAGGGTTCAATGTTAACAATAATATCAGGTTCACCGATATCATTAAGGTGATTGTTGGAAAAAGCAATACAATGGACTTTCGGCCGATCAGCTACTGGTAGGGACTGTACAGCTTGAGTAACAGCACGTCCAGTAGCATCATGATCTGGATGAACAGAATGGCCAGGATAAAAGGTAATGACCAATGAAGGCTTCAACTCAGCAATTAAATGAAGGACAACGGCTTGTAATTCTTCCTCTGGTTCAAATTCAATCGTTTTATCACGATAGCCTAACATACGTAAATCGTCTATGCCCATTACTTCTGCCGCTTGCTCTAATTCTTTCTTTCTTATAAGTGGTAATGATTCACGTGTTGCGAAAGGTGGGTTTCCTAAATTTCGTCCCATTTCACCTAATGTTAAACATGCGTACGTAATGGGGGTACCTTGCTTAGCGTGCATGGCAATCGTTCCTGCTGCTCCAAATGTTTCATCATCCGGGTGAGGGAATACGACTAATACATGTCTTTCTGTTTCCATAATTATTCTCTCCTTTCTTATGTAAATGGGTTTTCACTAATTTGTAGAGCTACTGCTAATTTCCCATCAGCCCCATGCCCCGCAAGTAACAAGCGATTTTCTGCATCAATTTCATAATGCGTTAACCCTTCAGCATAAATCCATCCGATTTCTAGTTTTAATCCTACTCGATACGGACCTTCTCCAGCTACTTTTCCATGTGAATAGATAACTTGTGCATTACGAATGAATGCTCCCGCAGAAAAAAAAGATTCGTCATTATGGGAAGCATAGGCACCATTCGTCGTTTCTAAATGGATGTATACAGGTTTGTTGCAATTTGAGTTTAATGTATGTTGAACTTCTTCAACGAGAATGCTTTCCATGAGTAAACCTCCTAAACTTACTAACTTATTCTATTATATAGTAAATGCCACATAGCAAACAATCAAACCGTCTACAGATTTACGTTATCGCTTTTTTTTTGATAAAATAAAGTGATGAAGCTACAAAGAAGAGTAGGTGAGCAGTAGATGAAGAAATTGGATAAGTCAGGTGAAGATTCATTTGAAGAGCCATCCGCTGAAGATTTTCTGATGGAAGAACAAGAAACAGAAGAAGAGAAAAAAGGAAAGAAACGTAGGAAACGCCTTTTTCAATTCATTGGATTATTCGTTGCTTTATTGTTAGTCGCTCAAATATTTAATATATGGCTCGATTTATTTTCACCTCAATCAAGAGAATTAGCGCGAGTTTCGGAAGAGTTGAGCACGATTGAACATATGGAATCCTATAAGGAGGCTGTAGCAGTCATTGTTGGAAGCGACAGCCGGGGAACAGGGTTTATCATATCTCCTGATGGGTACATGCTAACAAATCATCATGTGATTGAACAAAATGAGCCGTTTTATGTGAGCTTACCAAATGGAGAAGTGTACGAAGCAGAAGTAATCAAGTCAATTGAAACGCCAGATCTCGCATTGTTAAAAGTAGAAGGAGATCAACTACCATTTTTATCGTTAAGAGAGTATGGAGCTACAGAGCATGAGGAAATATACGTGATTGGGAACCCCGGATTACAATCTTCTATTGTGAATGAAGGGGAAATTGAAAGCTCAGAGGGTACATACCAACGTATGAAGATTACAAACACTATTTTACCTGGTCATAGTGGGAGTCCAGTATTATCGAAAGAAGGGGAAGTTGTGGGCGTTGTGTACGCACGAACAATCGGAAGTGAAGCTGGTTATGGATTAGCCATACCTCTTGAACGCGTGTACGAACACTTTCCAGAGTTAAAAGAACTTTAAGATAATATAGAAAGTTAAGTCTTTTCAGTGTGCTAGTCGTTGGAAATTTGACGAATTAGACAGTATACCTCGCTTCCCACAGGAGACTGGTATCCTGTGGGAAGCTACCTTCATGTAGAGAAAACAAATTCTTTAACAAATGAGATGATTCGTTTTTACTTATTCAGGCAGGACTTCTTCTAAATCCTTTTCGTAAAATAATCGGAATAGAATATCTTGGTTGTAATTTCCAAATCCTGATCCAAAAAGTGTTACTCCACCAATATGTTCTGCATCATCATGAATAGCAATTCTAAACGTCCACTGTTTTGCTTCAATATCGATGTCATTAATCGAGTAGCCTGATAATTTTATCCCATCAAGAAATGTTCCGTTTTCAGTTACTCGAATACATTTCAATAATCCGTATTGATTTATGACTCTTGGCCACCAGTCTGGTGTATACTTGCCTAGGCTATCACCGAAATCACCAGGGCTTGTCCAAGTTCCAAGCTCAATTCCATTAAAAATGAAGGAAATGTCAGAAGGCCAATGTTCATTCGTTAAAGGTGCTTCAGACGAAAGTTCCATTGATATTTCTAATGCTTTCGGTGTTTCATTTGATAAAAGGAAATTGGGTGCTTTGTATTCAATAAATCCTTTTCCAAACCAAAGAATTTTGGCATTAAAACGTTCAGGGTCTAAAAAATATCGAATATCGTCAAATTGTCCAATGATCATTTTTTCAGTAGCAAGGCCACAAGTAGGCTCGATCGAAAAATCAGTGAAATGTCCGACTGATAGTGTTGTTTGATGAAAAGCAAGAGATTGACTTTGCTTAACTGGAAAAATAATATCAATTTCATCTACATTTAAGATACATAGCTTTTGTATACCTGCTCGACCAGGTACCATTTCAGTGCGGATAATTCCTGCTTTTTCAAGCTTCTTAATATGCATCGTCATAATAGCACTACTTAACCCAACTGCTTCAGCTAATTCTCGTATATTTGAAGATTTCTTTGATAGAATTTGAATAATAGAAAGGCGTACATTACTTGCAAGAGCTTCAAAGACGGGCAATGATTTGTTTGAAATATCGAGTTGCATCTCGTTCCTCCAACTTTTTATTGATTGCGTTTACATGAAATATTTTCTTTTTAATTATACATATAAGGTTTCTTTTAATCAAATAGAGCTCATTTACAGTAGTTGAAGATTGTCATTGTATTCATTGCTTTTTATTTATAAAATAAGAACATGGTGATTTGAAAGGAGAAAAAGATGAAAGAATTACATATTGAACAAGCAGATACAAGAAAAGAAATCCCTAAAACAGATGAACTAGTATTTGGTCGACACTATTCAGATCATATGTTTGTCATGGATTATAAAGATGGAAAAGGTTGGTTTAATCCTCGGATTGTTCCATATAACCCAATTACTTTAGACCCTGCTGCGATGATTTTTCATTACGGACAAACTGTGTTTGAAGGCTTAAAAGCTTATCGTACTTCGGATGATCAAGTTTTGATGTTTCGACCGGAAGAAAATTTCAAAAGGCTCAATCGATCTAGTGAGCGCTTGAGCATGCCAAAGGTTCATGTAGATGAGATGATTGAATACTTAAAACAGTTACTTAAGGTAGATAAAGAGTGGATTCCAAAAGAAGCGGGCTATTCGTTATATATACGTCCATTTATTATCTCGACCGAATCTAATTTAAGTTTAGCCCCTTCAAAAACGTACACATGTATGATGATTTTATCTCCAGTTGGTTCCTATTATAAAGAGGGGATCAAACCAGTCGGGATACATGTGGAGGAAAATTACACACGTGCTGTAAAAGGAGGAACGGGCACAGCCAAAACAGCAGGGAATTACTCTGCAGCATACAAAGCTCAAGAGAAGGCAACAGAAGAAGGCTACTCTCAAGTGTTATGGCTAGATGGGATTGAAAAGAAATATATTGAGGAAGTTGGAAGTATGAATGTCTTTTTTAAGATAAATGGAGAAGTTGTTACACCTAAGTTAAATGGGAGTATTCTTGAAGGGATTACACGTAAATCTATTATTGAACTATTACACAGATGGGGAATAGTTGTGAACGAACGCCAAATCTCTATCGATGAGCTATTTGCAGCATACGAGCGTGGAGAACTTGAGGAGGCATTTGGTACAGGTACTGCTGCGGTCATCTCTCCGGTTGGAGAATTGAAATGGAATGACCGTCAAATGGTGATTAATAATCGTGAAACGGGTCATTTAGCGCAAAAGCTATATACAACTTTAACAAGTATTCAAACGGGTAAAGAAGAGGATCCGTTTGGATGGGTTGTGCATGTATAAGAGTAACGATATAAATGATGAAATAGATTGGGATCAATAAGACTAAAGCTTGCAATAACACTATTGGCGTGTAAAAGAAAAACGGTTTACATCTTCTGAACCAAACGGTAATCTATATGTAGAATATTAATGATGAAGTAGCTAGGGGGAGCAAGGATGTTAAAGGCGATTTTTTTTGACTTAGATGATACGCTTCTTTGGGATCAAAAAAGTGTTGCAAAGGCGTTTGAAGAGACGTGTAAGGTAGCGCAAGATCAATACGGTGTCAATGCAAAAGCATTAGAAGAGGCTGTTAGAGAAGAAGCAAGAAAGTTATATTCTTCATACGAAACGCATGAGTTTACTCAAATGATTGGAATTAACCCTTTTGAAGGCTTATGGGGGAACTTTTTAGATGATCATGAACATTTTAAAAAGATGAGTGAAATTGTCCCAGCCTATCGAAGGGATGCGTGGACGAACGGTTTGAAATCGTTGGGGATAGATAAACCAAAACTTGGACAGAAGCTTGCCGAACGTTTTCCAGAGGAACGTCGTAAACACCCTTTCGTTTACGAAGAAACTTTTTCAGTGTTAGATAAATTGAAAGGCTCATATAAGCTATTATTACTAACGAACGGATCGCCTGATTTACAGCAAACGAAATTATCTATTACACCAGAGATTGCTCCATATTTTGATGAAATTATTATTTCTGGTGGCTTCGGTAAAGGCAAACCAGATCCATCCATTTTTGAACATGCACTTGCACGAGTAAATGCTCAAAAGAATGAAGCAATAATGGTAGGAGATAACTTAATGACGGATATTTTAGGAGCGAATCGAGTAGGAATTCCTTCAGTTTGGATTAACCGACACGAAAAAGAACGTAACGAAGTCACTCCTTCTTATGAAATTACGCACCTAAATGATTTAATCACACTAATTGAACAAATTGAAAAAAAATAATTGATCATAATGGAGAGGCTGGGCAAAAGAGTTTGATAAATGAACGTCCGAACCAATATATGTGTCGCCCAATGTTCGGATTCTTAGTTAATCACTTTCGTTTTGTTCCAGACTCCTTCTGCGTAAATAAATTTCGATATCGAAATACTTTACATTGAAATAAAAAATTTGTACAATATATGTATGGAATGAGACTACACTAAAGAATGAATAACCGAATGAAATAAATACTAGGAGTGAATACTGATGGAATTAAAACCATTAAAAGGTCAACACCATGTTTCAGCTATCACTGGACAAGCAGAAAAAAACTATCGTTTCTATACAGACATAATGGGTATGAGGTTAGTTAAGAAAACGGTGAATCAAGATGATACGTCAGTATATCATTTGTTTTATGCCGATGAACGAGGAAATCCAGGAACTGATTTAACATTTTTTGAGTTACCTTATGCTGGACAAACACATCGTGGTACGAATAGTATCTCATTAACGAGCTTACGAGTACCTTCAGATGAGTCTCTCTCCTACTGGAAGGATCGTTTCGAACAATTTAATATTACTCATGATGAGGTAGAAAATTATACAGGAAGAAAGACATTGAAATTTGAGGATTTTGAAGGGCAACGCTTGCAGTTAGTATCAGATGAAACGAACAGTGGTGTTGCAGGAGGGACTCCTTGGGAAGAAAGTCCTGTACCTGAAAGCTATGCGATTTTAGGATTAGGGCCAGTGCAATTAACAGTCTCAACATTCGAGCATACAGCAATGATATTAACGGATGTCATGGGCTACCGAGAAACACGATCATATCCGTCACCAGTTGAAGGTCAAAAGGATATTCGCGTTTTTGAAACGGGTGAAGGGGGCTCAGGTGCGGAAGTGCATGTAGAAGAGCGTTCTGATTTGCCGCGTGAACGCCCAGGGCGTGGAAGTGTTCACCATGTAGCTTTTCGTGTTGAAAGTGAAGAGGAATTAAAAAAGTGGGTTGAACGCTTGAAACAACTTCGACTACCTAGTTCAGGCTTTGTGGAACGTTATTACTTCCGTTCTTTATATTTTCGTGAACCGAACGGCATCTTATTCGAATTAGCAACGGACGGTCCTGGGTTTGAGGGGGATGAATCTTTTGAAACGTTAGGTGAAACGTTAGCCCTCCCTCCGTACTTAGAGAGTCAACGAGAACAAATTGAAGCAACGATTAAGCCATTAAATACGAAACGTTAGGAGAATGCTTTATGAAGTATCTATTCCGAGAAGGAAAAGGTAGTAACGGATTGACCTTTTTATTGTTGCATGGAACTGGAGGAAACGAAGAGGACCTGTTACCGATTGCTGCTTTAATTGACTCTGAAGCGAATATATTAAGTGTTAGAGGGAATGTGTTGGAAAATGGTATGCCTCGTTTTTTTAGAAGAGTAGCTGAAGGAGTGTTTGATGAAGAGGATTTAATCTTTCGAACGAAAGAACTATATTCATTTGTGAAAGAGAAAGCTGATGAATACGGTTTTGATGCACAGAAAGTCGTTGCTATTGGTTATTCCAATGGGGCAAATATTGCTGCAAGCTTACTGTTTCATTACGAAAATGCGTTAAAAGGGGCAATTTTATATCATGCGATGGTACCTCTTAAAGGATTAACACTACCTGATTTGTCTAACAGCTCTATTTTTATAGGTGCTGGTAAACAAGATCCGCTAATTCCGGCAGCGGAAACCGAAGAGCTGATTACATTACTACAAGGTTCCCACGCTAATGTCACAAGCTTTTGGCAGGAAGGTGGCCATCAACTGACACGCGATGAGGTTGAAGAGAGTAAGCGTTGGTTCATCCAAACATTTAAATAATCGGTATAAAAAAAGAGAGTTAGCAAGCGTTATATTGCTAGAATCCTTAAGCCTGTCGACTGTCTCGCTATTGCGAGACAGTCGACAGGCTCATTGTGATTAAAGAGCATCGTCATGGTAAGTCTCATCGAATCTGCTCCCGGGATAGGGGGCACGCTTTCCGCGGAAAGCGAAGTATATTTCAGGAGCGGTTTATTTGCACCGCTTGTCCTAGCTTCTTTTTTTAGAAATGATGAAGTTAAATGGATTTAAACTTTCTCTTTGTTTAGTAAAATGCTCACTAAGGTATAGATTTTACAGGTGTGATATATGATAATGAAAGCTACCGGTTAATAAGGAGTGACGTGTCTAAATGAATATTAGTCAGACAGACATAGTATATGAGCAAAAAAGAGTAAATAAAGTGATTGCATATATAGAACAACACATGAATCAATTAGAAGGTCAAATTGCAACAAGAGGTAACGATGTAACCTTTATAAAAAAGAATTTTTGGGAGGATGTTACTGTAAACCTGGATAATGATGAAGAGGCTGCTGAAACGTTTTCCAGTATCAAACAACAAGCAGAATTATTATCGGAACGTGAACGTTCACAAATGCATGATACGAGTCAATTAAAAAAGCTGGAACGTTTAAAGGATTCACCATATTTTGGGCGCATTGATTTTGTCGAAAAAGGTGAGTCTGATGTGGGTCAAATTTATATTGGGATTGCTTCACTTACGAATGAAGAAGGCTATGATTTTTACATCTATGATTGGCGTGCCCCTATAGCAAGTATGTATTATGATTTTGGTCCTGGTGAAGCATTCTATGAAACCCCTTTAGAGAAGGTTACGGGAGAGATAACTTTAAAGAAACAAATGCTTATTAGACAAGGGACAGTTAGACATGTCTTTGAAACAGGAATGACGATTGGAGATGATGTCTTACAGGAAGTATTGGGAAGTCAATCATCTGCGCAAATGAAAAGTATCGTATCCACGATTCAGCAGGAACAAAATCAAATCATTCGTAATGAGAGAAGTAAAATTTTGATTGTGAATGGTGTAGCAGGCAGTGGCAAAACATCGGTTGCAATGCAACGTGTCGCTTATCTTCTATATCGCTATCGTGAACAGATAAATGCTGACCAAGTTATCTTATTTTCACCAAATGCTTTGTTCAATCAATATGTGTCAGAAGTATTGCCAGAGCTCGGTGAGGAAAATATGCAACAAACGACATTTCAAGCGTATTTACATCATCGGTTAGGAAAACGCTGGAAGATAGAAGACCCCTATGACCAACTTGAATATGTTTTAACGAAGAAGGATGAAAACGATTATCTTCAAAGACTAGAATCTATTGACATGAAATCATCATACACATTCATGAAGGAAATGGACCGATTTATTCATACATTACGATCAGTTGGATTACCATTTCATCATGTTTATTTTCGCGGGGAGGTTCTATTTCAATCGAAATGGATTAGTGAACATTTTGATAAAACCGATTCATCATTATCGATTCCTAATCGACTAGAGCTATTAATTGAGACTCTTTTGAAGCACTTAGATATCTTTGAAAAGGAAGAACGAAAGCGAAATTGGGTATTAGATGAGATTGAACAGCTTTCTGATAGTGTCATTCAAACGGTTTATGAACGTATCGAACGTGAAAGTGATGGCTATGTAGATTCTGTTCGAGAGGAGTCATTGCTACGTGCGTTAATCGTTAAGAGAAAATTAAAGCCAATACGTGCGATGATTCGTCAGTTCGCATTTATTAATTTTCCTTTGTTATATGAACAGTATTTAAAATCGTTAAACCCTAAATTTTTCCCACAATATTTATATTTTAATGAAATGATTGAGACGACTGTTGCTCGATTAAAAAAACGGAAGTTGGTCTATGAGGATATGACACCATTCCTTTATTTGAGAAGTATGATTGAGGGCTTTGAAGTTAATATGACAATGAGGCATGTGTTTGTAGATGAGGCACAGGATTACTCACCATTTCAATTTGCATATCTAATAAAATTATTTCCAAAGGCTCGATTTACCATATTAGGTGATCTTCATCAATCAATTTATGCTCATTCCTATCGCATGGATTCGTTTCAGTTGTTTCACGAAACATCATTTTCAGAAAAAGTAGAATCATACTCGTTAACCAAAAGTTATCGTTCTACTAGACAAATTATTGATCTTGCTAGTGAAATCATTGACTCAGGAATTATTCCCTTTAATCGTTCTGGTGTAAAGCCAATGCTTATTCAAGTAAAGAATGAGGAAGAACGTCGTCAAAGAATCATTCAAGAAGCAAATCGTTTACAGAGAGAGCATAAAGGAAAGGTTGCAATTATTTGTAAATCTGATGAGCAAACGTATTTAGCTTACCATCAACTAAGCAGTGATTTAGATATTACCTATGTAAAGAAAGATACGTCAGAAATAAAAAGCTCGATTCAAGTGATTCCCGTGTACTTAGCAAAAGGGATGGAATATGATTGTGTCATTATTTATGATGCATCTCTACTTTCTTATTCAGAAGAAAAGGAACGAAACCTACTCTATACAGCCTGTACAAGAGCAATGCATTCTTTAACATTATATTATGAAGATACGCTCAGTCCTTTGTTACCAAAAAACAAAGATCTTTATACATGACAATGACTTAATACGTCATGTATAGTAAAAAAAGAAAGCGATTTCGTTTTATAGAGGGAGGCAAATGATGAAGTATAAACAATTAGGTAGTACGGATTTAAAGATAAGTGAATTAAGCTTTGGGACCTGGGCGATTGGTGGTGCTTGGGGACAATCTGACGATCAAGAAGCGATACAAGGATTACATCGAGCGATCGACTTGGGCGTTAATTTTTTTGATACAGCAGACGTATATGGTGATGGACATAGTGAAGAGTTAATCGCTAAAGCAACAAAAGGTAAAGAGAATGATATTTATATCGCTACAAAGTTTTGTCGCTCCGGTGATATTCATGACATTAATACGTATTCGCCTGAACAGGTTCGTGCCTATTGTGAAGCAAGCCTAAAACGATTAGAGAGGGAGCGAATTGATCTGTTTCAAGTCCACTGTCCTCCTTTTGAGATCATAAAAGAAGGTAGTGTCTTTCAAGTATTAGATGAATTACAACAAGAAGGGAAGATTCGTTATTATGGTGTAAGTGTTGAAACGGTTGAAGAAGGCTTGTATTGTATGGAAAACTATTCGAATGTGAGGGCATTACAAGTCATTTTTAATGTATTACGTCAAAAGCCATTAGAACAATTATTACCAAAAGCTATTGAAAAGCAAATTGGGATATTAGCTAGGGTTCCATTAGCAAGTGGGTTATTGACAGGGAAGTTTTCAAAAGATTCATCATTTTCAAGTGATGATCATCGTCATTTTAATCGCGATGGTACCGCATTTAATGTTGGGGAAACCTTTTCAGGTCTTCCGTTTGAAAAAGGTGTAGAGTTAAGTGAAAAAGTTAATTGGATGAAGGAAGGGCGAGGTTCATTAACACAAGCAGCCCTAAGATGGATTCTCGATCAAGAGGGAATAACTTGTGCAATCCCTGGATTTAAAACGGTCAAGCAAATTGAGGATAACCTTAAAGCCATTAACGTTTCCCCATTTACAAAACAAGAAATTGAAAAGCTTAGCTCGTTCTACAAAGAAGAAGTTCATCAACATATAAGAGGGGTTTATTAAAAAAAAGAGGCTCGATCAACATAGTTTTAGCAAAAACAAATGCTCATTCCTTTTCTCCAATAATTTTTGAATTTGATAGTTAACTATTAGAACTTTATATGTTGAATTTGTCCATATATTTGTTGCGAATGAAAAGCTTTAATCGAAGGTAATCGCTATGTATTGATTTAGATGAGGAAGGCAAACTAAGGAAGAAAAGACTTCTAGTGGAGGGATCCTTACATGAAAAGATTACGCCTGAGTTTTTTAGTCGCAATGGCTTTTGTCATTTGCCTTCCTTGCTTTGCTAATGCAGAAATGCAGACATTTAATGAACCACCTTTCTCACATTATAAAGTTTCGAGTGGAGACAGTTTTTGGTTTATTGCACAACGTTATGGTTTAGACTATCGTGAGCTAATGAGATTGAATCCTGATGTAGAGCCTTTAAATATGCATGTGGGAGAAGTCATTCGTTTAAAGCCAGAAGCATCGCATCATAGTACGTTTGAGGATCAAGTGGTTGCATTAGTCAATCAAGAACGAGCAAAAGTCGGTTTGCGTTCATTACAGCATAGGCAAGACCTAAAACATGTCGCCCATAAAAAAGCAGAGGATTTAATTAACTCAAATTATTTTTCTCATACTAGCCCTAACTACGGCTCACCATTCGATATGCTCCGTTCATTTGGTATTAGTTACCGAACCGCAGGAGAAAATATCGCTAAAGGTCAAACGACACCTGAGCAAGTAATGCAAGACTGGATGAATTCTCCTGGCCACCGAGAAAATATTCTTAAGCCGGAATATGACGCAATTGGGGTAGGATTTTATCATAGTGCATGGGTGCAAATGTTTATTCAAACACGGTAATGAATCAATTGCATACTCCAAAAGGGATTTCCGAAAGAATCATTATGATTTTCTGGAAATCTCTTTTTGTTTCGCTTCATATAGATTAACACAAGCTCTTTTAATGACGAAAACATACCATTCTCTTTTAACTTTCGCCCAATCAGAAAAAGCTATTTCTTCATACGTTAGTGAGTGTGAAGCAGGGATGCTTTAACAAAGAATGAAGGAGGATTTAAATGAGCACTTCAGGTTATTCTGGCGGTTTTGCGTTAATCGTTGTTTTATTTATATTGCTTGTGATCGTTGGTGCAAGCTGGTTAGGTACTGAATATGGTGGTTCTCCGTCATATGGTTATGGTGGTTATGGATTTTAATTGATGACAATCAATGAATCTGACTTATTTTAGACAGATCAAAACATTGTGTGAAGTCGCTACGGTTGTTAAAACCCTTAAAGGAGTAATTTTCTCCTTTAAGGGAAAGTAGCGGTTATTGTTAGCCATGTCCCCTGCTATTAAAACAGTCCAACATCCGTTTATTTTACCAGAAAAACAATGATGCTAGCGCGAGTCCTGCTATAAAGCCGAAAGCAATTGGATAGCCTCCCCATCCCCAGTAACCATAATTGAATCCACCAAATTCAGAGCTATCAGGTTGAATAAAGACATGGGTGTTTGTGACATGCGTAATGGTACCGACATGTTTTCTTCCGCATTTATCAGTAATGCAAACTCGTTGACCTTTATATTTACAACACATTTCATAATAGGACATGATCGTTTCCCCTTTCAAGTAAGTGTCTCCATGTATCCTATTACACAGCTGTCACATTGCTTGTGAGTAAGCCTATTTGTCATGTGAAATGTACAAAAGCCTTTGGTTATATATAAATGAAAAAGTTAGAGGAGGATACGATGAATTATCACGATTTGTTAAAAAAAATCTCGATTAATAGTGCACATCCAGGGGGTATAAATAGTACAAAAAGACTAGTGGGAAAAGAATCGATATCTAAAGAGAATTCGGTGTTAGAAATTGGGTGTGGTACAGGTGTGAGTGCTTCATTTATTTATAATAGAAGTCATAGTAATATAACTGTTATTGATCAAGATGAGGAAATGCTCCTGAGTGCAAAGGAAAGATTCCAATTGGAAAATCAATCTATTGAAGCTATACATGCTTCAGTTGAATCAATGCCATTTCGAGATGAGACGTTTGACTTTGTGTTCTCAGAGTCAGTTTTAGCTTTTGCTGATAAGCAGGCTATTTCTGAATGCTTTCGTGTTTTAAAAAAAGGAGGAAGGTTCATCCTGCATGAAATGATCATAACTGAACAAATGACAGACGAGGAGTTAATACAATTACAAAGTTTTTATCGATTTAAGCAATTTAATCAAAAAATTGATTGGTTCAATATCCTTCAAGAATCGGGGTTTACTCATATTGAAGAAGAATCACTAGATGGAACTCAATATAGTGTTAGTGATTTTCAACTAACAGATGAGATCGATAAGGAATCATGGGATATACTAGAACAGCACGTGAAATTGGTAACGAAATTTCGTTCTAAAATGACCAGTGCTATTTGGCGTTGTCAGAAAGAGTAAAAGTATAAATTTTCAGAAATCTCTTGACTATTCACGTTAGTCGGTTTATCATTTTTTGAATAATAATGAATTCTTAGACATAAAAAAACTTAATCATGACAAATAGAATGATTTTTAACAGAAGGGTGGAGGAAAGACCGTATAATTATGATTAAATCATTGATAATCTATATGTGAGCTTGGTTATTAAGGGTATGAAGTGGAATATGAAAAATCAGAATAGTTGATTTTTCATAGTAAAGTGCGATACATTTAAATACAGATCAAAAAGAGTCCTAAAGAAAAAGAGAGGCAAAATAATGGAATCAAATTACCCTAAAACGACAATGGTTATTTTTGGAGCGACAGGAGATTTAGCGAAAAGAAAGCTTTTCCCATCCATTTTCAGGCTTTTTAAAGCTGGCAAAATCTCAAATGAATTTGCAGTAGTTGGAGTCGCTCGTAGACAGTGGTCTGATGAAACGTTACGAGAAGTGATTAGTGAATCTTTAAAGGATGAAGATCCGAAGTTAGTGGAAGAGTTTAGTTCTCATTTTTATTATTTAGCATTTGACGTAACAAATAAAGAATCGTATCAAAAGTTAGATTTAATGCTTTCAAAACTTGAAGTGAAATACAACATACCAGGTAACCGTATTTTCTATATGGCTATGTCACCGCAATATTTTGGCACGATTGCCGTTAATTTGAAGCAAGAAAAAGTAACGAACACGAATGGTTGGACAAGATTAATGATTGAAAAACCATTTGGTCATGATTTACCATCTGCTCAGAAATTAAATAATGAAATAAGAGAAGCGTTCTCTGAAAATGAAATATATCGAATCGATCATTATTTGGGCAAAGAGATGGTGCAAAATATTGAAGTGATTCGCTTTGCGAATGCGATCTTTGAACCATTGTGGAACAATCAGTACATATCTAATGTACAAGTCACTTCAAGTGAAGTGCTTGGTGTTGAGGATCGTGGTGGCTATTATGAGCACTCTGGCGCATTGCGTGACATGGTACAAAATCATATGCTTCAAATGGTTTCACTTCTTGCAATGGATCCGCCGATTCGTTTAACGACTAACGAAATTCGTAGTGAGAAGATTAAGGTATTCCGTGCTTTACGCAAACTATCACTTGATCAAATTCAAGATTACGTTGTACGTGGACAGTACGGACCTGGTAAAGTTAATGGAAAAGAAGTAACAGGTTATCGTAGTGAAAAGAATGTTGATCCTGATTCAAATACGGAAACATTTGTCGCAGCTAAGCTTCTTATTGATAATCATCGTTGGGCAGGTGTACCATTTTATATTCGAACAGGAAAACGAATGAAGGCGAAGTCAACGAAAATTGTCATTGAATTTAAAAATCGTCCAATGAAACTATACTATAGTGAAAATGATGAATTGAAAGCGAACCTACTTGAAATTAATATCCAACCAGATGAGGGGATTACATTGCATTTGAATGGGAAAAAAGTAGGGAGCTCTGGAAGATCTATTCCAGTGGAATTAACATACAGCAATGATAGCGATGCGTCAACTAATACTCCAGAAGCATATGAACGATTAATTTATGATTGTATGCTAGGAGATGCAACAAACTTTGCCCATTGGGATGAGGTTGACTTATCTTGGACGTATATCGATACCATTTCCCAATCTTGGTCAAATGGTCACAGTGATTTAGCTATTTATGAATCAGGAACGATGGGGCCACAGGCTTCTGATGATTTACTATCTAAGGATGGATTCCAATGGTGGCCAGTCGTTGATGATGTTGACTAGAGTAAAGGACAATGCTCTAAGGGTTAATATAATCCTTAGAGCATTATTTTGCTTAAATTAAAAAGAAGGAGAAATGAGATGAGACCAAAAGTAATGCTTGTGGATGGAATGGCTCTTTTATTTAGGTCATTTTTTGCAACAGCAATGTCAGGATATTATATGATTAATAGTCAAGGGACACCAACAAATGCTATTCATGGAAGTCTGAAGCATTTGTTTATGGCCATTAATGAATTTAGTCCAACTCATGTGATCTGTTGTTGGGATATGGGAAGTAAAACATTCCGATCGGAAATTTATGAGCCTTATAAAGCAAATCGTGGAGAGCCTCCATTGGAATTAATTCCTCAGTTTGAATTAATAAAAGAAGTCATGTCAGAATTAACGATTCCAAACATTGGCTTAGAAGGATATGAAGCAGATGATTGTATTGGAACATTGGCAAAACAGTTGAAAGAAGAAAATGATGTGCTCATATTAACAGGAGATCAAGATATTCTACAGCTACTAGATGACCATGTCTCGGTCGTATTGTTAAAAAAAGGATACGGTAATTATCACACGTATACAAAGGAATCTTTCATTTTAGAGAAAGGCATCGCACCGATACAATTAATTGAGTTAAAAGCATTAATGGGGGATACGAGTGATAACTATCCTGGAGTGAAGGGGATTGGAGAGAAAACCGCTCTGCAATTATTATTAAAATACGATCATGTTGAGGGAATTAAAGAACAAGTCGCTTCATTAACACCAGCTCAACGAAAAAAAATTGAAGCAGATCATGAAATGATTGATATTTGTTATAAATTAGCGGCCATACATTGTGAAGTACCGATAGAATGTCAATTAGAAGAAGCGTACCTTGATATTGATCGTAATCGAGCAATGGATATGATAACAAAACTTGAGCTAAAAGGAATTGACCATTTTCTAAAATAAATGATGAGGCTAGGACAAAGGTGTTTTGGTAAATGAAAATCGAAAAAATATAGAACGGTGTACATAAATCGCTCCTGAAAGATACTTGGCTTTCCTCGGGAATCTGCGGACCGATTTTCCAGATATCGTTATCTATACATGCTAGTCTCAAAGATCCAGGCTACTTTAAAAGAATAAACGAAAATAACCATTTATCTGAAAAAATATTATGATAGATGGTTATTTTTAGCGCTTACGATGAGACATAGGAAAAGTTTTCCTCTTGGCATGAAGGTGAAGGGAGGCCGCTGAAAAAGTGTGATTTTCACTTTTTCAGCGGCCTCAGGGGAAGGGCAGATTGAAATCCACCGGCGCAGCCGGTTCGTTCAACGCCCGCCTGCGGAAAGCGTGCCCCATCCCGGGAGCGAGGGCAAAGCTCCCTTTCAAGTCCGAAGTAAACGAGCACTTTTTCAGTGGCCACAGGATAGGGCTAGTAGAAATCCACTAGCGTAGCGAGTTAGGTTTGTGGCTGCCTACAGGGAGCGAGTTCTCATTCTAGTAGAGTTGTTTTTTTAACTTCCCTAAAATAAGTAATAGTATTGAGCTTATCTAGGTATAAACTATTTGACTTATAATGGATATGAAAGTAGGCTAGTGGAATTCCTCTTTTACTTAGAGAATTAAAACTTTTACTGTATAAATTGAAGAATTTCTAGAAAGCAAGGTTGTAGCGTTGAAATCTTTAGTAAAATGTAACCGTTATCAAGAAAAAAGAGGAGTGTAGTGTATGTTTGGGCAATCCTATATTGAATACGAGTCATCTTCTAATAATGTGAAGATTATCTCGAGAGAAGAAAAGATATCCGTGCTTCTGTCTGAAAATGATTATCCAGGAGTCATAAGAGCTACAGCTGATTGGCAAGTTGATGTGGAAAAAGTAAACTCTGTTTATCCTATTAGAGTTGAAGAAGAAGCTGAATTGTTTGGAAAAGTAGTAATCATTGGTACAATGGGGAAAAATGATGTCATTGATCAATTAATAGCTGCAGAAAAGCTTAATTGTCAGGATTTAGTTGGTAAATGGGAGTCATTTGTCATTCAAACAATTGACAATCCATTTCCTAACGTGGATCAAGCATTGGTTATTGCAGGAAGCGACAAACGTGGGACCATATTTGGAATATATGACTTTTCTGAGAAAATGGGTGTTTCCCCTTGGTATTGGTGGGCTGATATGCCTATTGTTAAGCATGAAACAATATATGTAAAGAAAGGAGTACATAAACAAGGAGAACCATCTGTTAAGTACCGTGGTATTTTTCTAAACGATGAAGGTCCTTCGTTAATGGAATGGGTGCGCACAAATTACATAGATTTCACACATGAGTTTTACGAGAAAATTTTTGAATTAACCTTACGCTTAAAAGCAAATTATCACTGGCCGGCAATGTGGGACAATACGTTTTATGAAGATGACCCACTTAATGCTGAAATCGCTGATTATTATGGGGTTGTGATGGGAACATCTCATCATGAACCAATGCTCAGGCCTCATGGTGATTGGAAAGTACATAATAAAGGCCCTTGGGATTATGCATTGAATGAAGAATATCTTTATCAATTTTGGGAGGAAGGTATCAAAAGAAGCAAGCACTATGAGAGCGTTGTAACACTAGGGATGCGTGGTGATGGAGATGAAGCTATGGGAGGAGATCTTTCTTTCCAAGGGAAAATTGAATTGTTACAAAAAATTGTAGCTGATCAAAGAAAGATGATTGCTGAACATATGAATGAAGATGTTACTAAAGTACCTCAGTTGTGGGCTCTTTATAAAGAAGTTCAAGATTATTATGAGAATGGAATGCGAGTTCCAGATGACATAACGTTATTATGGGCTGATGATAACTTTGGTAATTTGCGCCGCGTTCCTACAGAAGAGGAACGGCAACGAAAAGGTGGAGCAGGTATTTATTATCATTTGGATTATGTAGGTGGTCCTCGATCGTATAAATGGGTGAACTCTGTTCCACTTCAAAAGATTTGGGAGCAAATGCATAAAGCGTATCATTATGGAGCTAATCAAATTTGGATATTAAATGTTGGTGATCTAAAACCAATGGAATTTCAACTCGAATATTTCCTACGCATGGCATGGAATATGAATGATTTTAATCGAGATTACAGTTGGGAATATAGTGTTGAGTGGGTGAAGAGACATTTTGGAGAGGAGTATGCAGATGATATTGCTTATATTATTAATCGATACTCAAAGTTTAATGGACGGTTAAAGCCAGAACAATTAAACAATGTAGAGCTATATAGTCTGCTAAACTATGATGAAGCAGAAAGGGTAATGGAGGATTTTCAGGAAATAACCGACTTAGCTGAACAAATTTATGAAAAGCTACCAGAATCGTTAAAGGATCCATTCTTTCAAATTGTCTTATATCCGACGAAGGCTTCTAAACAAGTTCTAGAGCTGCATATTAAAGCTGAGATCAGTAAATTATACGCGAAGCAAGAGCGAATTGCGACTAACATTGCAGCAAGAGAAGCGGAGTTATTGTTTGAACAGGATCACTTATTGTCCTTTGATTACAATAAAAGAACGTCTCTCGGTAAATGGAATCATATGATGGATCAAACACATATAGGGTATACGTATTGGCAACAGCCTGAACAAAATACGATGCCGACTGTAAAACGAATGAAACCCCAAATGGAAGGGGAAATGGGGATTGCTGATTACGATGCTCTTCACTTTAATTCCTTTACGAGGCAATGTCGTGTGATTGATATTTATAACAAAGGTACAGCTCCGTTTTTGTACAATGTAAAAGCCAACGTAAACTGGCTAAAAATCGATTCCGAAGAAGGAGTCATTATCCAGGAAAAGAAAATAGTCGTAGATATTGATTGGGAGAATGCACCAAAAGGTCACGATGTAGAGTCATTTATAACGGTAACAGGTTCAGAAGGTTCTGCTGTTCAATTACGCGTAACTCTATTTAATCCAATTGAGCCGAATCGTGAGTCACTTGTTGGGTTTATGGAAACAGATGGGTATATTTCGATTGAAGCGGAGCATTACACGAATAAAATAGATAGTCAGGAAGCGCGTTGGGATGTGATCCCTGATTATGGACGGACATTATCATCTATGGCTGTCTTTCCTGTAACTACACCAAGTGTGCATCCTCCTCACAATTCACCTTGTTTAGAATATCAAGTTTATTTAACGAACCCTGGGAAATTAGACGTTCACACATTCATTGCGCCTACGTTAAATTTCATTTCAGACCAAGGTTTACGATTTGGAATTTCATTTGATGATCAGCCAATACAGATTGTCGATGCGATAAAGTACAAAGATACGGGATTTGATGAAGGGGATTGGGCTCAAAGTGTAATAGTTAATGTTAGAAAAAGCACAACAACCCACTGCATTGAAAAGATGGGGTATCATACGCTTAAAATATGGATGGTTGACCCAATCGTTGTTCTTCAAAAACTTGTCATTGACACAGGTGGGCTTAAAAAAAGTTATTTAGGACCACCTGAAAGCTATTACGGAGGGAAAATAGATACAATTCAAGCAAATCGTCACTCTATTGATTCTTATATCATTCCAGGTAGATTAGAAAAAATAGATAAAGTTTTTCATTTTTATAAATCTGTTGATCTATTCGTTGAAAAGGATGGGGCGTATGAAATGGAATTAAATACGGTTGGTATTGGATCTATAAAATTAGTAATAGGTGATGAGGAATATGAAATCGTTTCTACCGAGAATCAGGAACAAAGGAAATTCAAAATGTATTTGAAAGCAGGCTATTGTAAAATGAATGAAGTTGAGGTTAAGGGTGATGTTTCAGTTCAGAACATAAAAGCGAAATTAGAAGATGAAGATGTTATTAAAATAAAACCAACTATTCGAATCGATCCGGAGCAGGATGATCAAATAATTGTACAAACATCATTATACAATTCTGATCACTATTCTCATTTATATACACTAAGAGTAGAACTAAAGAATCAAAATAGTCAGTCATTAGGGGTTTCTGTACTTAAAGGAAGATTAGCTAGATCAGCAAAGGAAATGCATAATCTTATATTTGACCGCCAACAACACACACAATTTCAATTGAAAATCACTTTGCTTGATCAAAAGAGTAAAAAGGAATATCAATTCAATAAAAACTTTGTCCTATCATAAAATATACTTCGCCTTTCGCGGAAAGCTAAAACTTCCTCATGCTACGCAAGGGCACTGAAAAAGTTTGGTTCTCAACTTTTTTGGTGTCCCTTAAGCAATGTTCGAAACCGCTGTCTGTTTTGAAAGCTTGATGCGAGTGGGCTTCTTGTATCAAGCGCGCAACGTGTGAAGCCATTGATAGTCCAACCAAAGATACGTAAAAATTCGAAGTGGACTCCCTTTCATCCAGCAGGATTTTGCGTATCTTTCAGCTTCTTTAAAAGGTGAAACTCTTTCTAGTAGAAGTGAGATTTTACATTCTTATCCGAGTGAAGACGTTGACGTGTAAGCGAAAATATGGTAAAAAAACATTAGTGTTAGCACTCTATGTATTCGAGTGCTAATAGACAACTGAAAGGGGTAATGAATAATGGCAAAGAAACAGTTTCAAGCAGAATCAAAACGTCTGTTAGAAATGATGATTAATTCTATTTACACGCAAAAAGAAATTTTTCTTCGGGAATTAATTTCGAACGCAAGTGATGCTATTGATAAGATGTATTATAAAGCATTAACGGATGAATCTATTCGATTTGAACAGGAAGATTATTACATAAAGGTTGAATTTAATAAAGACGAACGAACATTAACAGTAACGGATACTGGAATTGGTATGACTGAGGATGAGCTTGAGACTCATTTAGGAACGATTGCTAAGAGTGGTTCTTTAGCATTTAAAAGTGAAAACGAAATTAAAGATGGCCATGATATTATTGGTCAGTTTGGTGTTGGGTTTTATTCGGCCTTCATGGTAGCTGATAAATTAACGGTCATTAGTAAATCAATTGATAGTGATCAAGCTTACAAATGGGAATCAGACGGTGTAGATGGTTACACAATTGCGCCAGCGGAAAAAGATTCAATCGGGACAGTTATTACGTTAACGATTAAAGAAAATACAGAGGAAGAAAATTACGATGAGTTTCTTGAAGAGTATCGTTTAAAGTCAATTATTAAGAAATATTCTGATTTTATCCGTTACCCAATTAAAATGGACATTATTGAACGACATAAAAAAGAAGATAGTGAAGATGAATGGGAAGAGTATTCAGAAGAAAAAACGGTTAATAGCATGGTTCCAATTTGGCGCAAAAATAAAAGCGAATTAACTGATGAGGATTATGAAAACTTTTATCAAGAGAAGCATTATGGTTTTGATAAGCCTTTGAAGCACATTCATATTAGTGTAGATGGTGCTGTTCGATACCATTCAATTTTATATATTCCAGAAACGATTCCATTTGATTTTTACTCTAAAGAATTTGAAAAAGGGCTAGAGTTATATTCAAGTGGTGTGCTTATAATGGATAAATGCTCTGATTTACTCCCAGACTATTTTAGTTTTGTAAAAGGGATGGTTGACTCTGAGGATTTATCTCTCAATATTTCTCGTGAAATTTTGCAGCATGATCGCCAATTAAAGCTCATTGCCAAAAATATAAAAAATAAAATTAAGAGTCAGCTGCTAACGTTGTTGAAAAATGATCGTGAAAAGTATGAGAAGTTTTATGAGTCATTTGGCCGACAATTAAAATATGGCGTATATTCGGATTATGGAGCAAATAAAGAAGTGCTACAGGACTTATTAATGTTCTATTCTTCTATAGAAAAAAAGCAGGTGACGTTGGATGAGTATGTTTCACGAATGCCTGAGGAGCAGAAATATATATATTATGCAACAGGTGAATCCTATGATCGGATTGAGAAATTACCGCAAATAGAAGCTGTGAAGGATAAAGGGTATGAAGTATTATACTTTACGGAAGATGTGGATGAATTTGCGATTAAAATGTTAGCGAGCTATAAAGAAAAAGAGTTTAAATCCGTTGCTAGTGGTGATCTAGGCATTGAAGATGAAGAGTCAAATAAGTCAGAAGAGAATGAGCAAAATCATAAAGAATTATTCGATAAAATGAAATCATTGCTTTCTAGTAAAGTAAAGGATGTACGTGTCTCAAAACGTCTAAGAACGCATCCAGTGTGCTTTGCTACTGAAGGTGAACTGTCAATCGAAATGGAAAAAGTATTAAAGTCGATGCCCGATAATAACCAAAATATTGAAGCGGATAAAGTGTTAGAAATCAATGTTAATCATGATGTCTTTCATTCATTACAAAAGGCATTTGAGCAAGATGAGGAAAAACTAAAGCTATACACGAATTTACTATATAATCAAGCACTTTTAATTGAGGGATTACCTGTTCAAGATCCAGTAGAATTCACGAACGACATGTGTAAAGTAATGGTATAAATGACGGAGAAAAAGTAGCAAAAGCAAGGGCACTGAAAAAGTTTGTTTTTTAACTTTTTCGGTGCCCTTTTAAGAAATGTACGAAACGGTTGCCTATTTTGAAATGTTTGCTACGGGTGGATTTATCGTACCACTGAAAAAGTTGATTTGTATTTTTAGTGGCTACGTAAAAGCTGATTTTTCTTTTTAGGTTAATGATTTAAAACTTATATTTTGCATTTAACTGTCACAGGTTAAGCTCCTACGAACATAGGCTATGGTGGAAAGACATAAGTGAGGATAGGAGGAATTTAGTGTGTATGTAAATGGCTACAATCCTTATGCTTACCCAGTTGTTCAATACGAACCAATGAGACATTCATATTCTCCATATCGTCATCTACCACAGCATCAATTCAGCAATAGTTGGAGGGAGCAAACGATTTCAGGTGATGCGACTTGGACAAATGGAGGGCCAACAACTCAATGTGGTTTACCGTGGACTATGAATCAATCTATGACAGCTGCAGTAAGTGAACAATCAACTTATCGATGTGGAGATACATTAAGAGTTCGTAATCGAAATAACCAACGTGAGTTAACGGTCATAATAGTCGATACAGTACCGAATTTCCCGTCAAATCGAATTAATTTACATCGTCAAGCATTTGAAGCATTAGGAGCACAATTGGACGAAGGTCTTATCCCTGTAGACATAACGTCAATAACTCCTATAGAAGAGGATCCATGGAGCCCGTATTTGCAAAGAATTGTTCAAAGTGCTTTTCCAAACTACCAAATAATCAACGAGGAATTAATGGAGGAAGAAGCGATCGATACATCTCATGTTAGGAGAACCTATGAATTAATGTTACAATCGCCTCAGGAATCAATACGAGTACAAGCAAAAGTCAATTATAATCCGACAACAAATCGTGTGATATCGTTCGATCTTCAAGAGTTAAATGAATAAGCTCAATATATCATTGTGTGAACACTGAGAAGGTATTATTTCCCTTTATCAGTGTTTTAATTTAGCATGAAAATAATGAAATCATCATTGTTTATGATTGACAAAATTTTCATTGTTCGTTAATATAGATTCGAATACATATTAGAGAGGAAGTGATCGTTCGAAAGGAAGGCTTGTATTTGTAGAGGAGGGGTGAGATTAAGTAGAATTGTGACAGCACATATTTTCATAAGCAAGTTATTTTTTATACTTTCTAATTGAGAATAATAATCGATATCGGGATTCGTATGCTGCAATGCGAACTTTTTTTGTAGGTGTTATTGAGAATAATAATCAATAGCAACAATCGAGGAAAAGGAGAAAGAGAATGCCATTAAAAAAGATTTCTATGAAACTACTATTGTTGCTTACATTCATCGCTTTGTTCATGATTCCGTTCCAAGTATTTGCATCTCCTGATCTTGAGGATGGTACATATACGATTGGGTACACGGTTTTACATGCTGATAATGATTCTGCTTCAATAGCAAACGATTATTGGGAGAAACCAGCAGCACTCTATGTTGAGAATGGACAAATGAAACTTGAGATGACACTAAACCATAGCTCATGGATTACTGAATTTAAGACACCGGTAAGCGGTAGCTATCAGGATGTAAATGTTATCCGAACAGACGATGCAGCCGATAAACGAGTTGTACAATTTCCCGTTGATGACCTATCAAGTCCATTAGCCTCACACATTCATGTTATTGTAGAGGACATCAATTATGACCATAGCTACACAGTTCGTTTTGATTTTGATTTGAATCAAATCAATCCGGCAAGTGTACAAAGCGAATCAGAAGGTGAGCAAGAAGAAAATAATGGATCAGTAGCTCAGACAGAGGATGACGATGAAAATGGAGCTCAAGGGGGAGCAACGAATCAAGAAGCAAATCCACAAACGAGTGATCAGTCATTTATTTGGTTATATGTACTCGTTACAATCGTATTCGGTTTCATTTTAGTTAAAAGAGTCCATGCTTTAGGAAGACCATAAAGGAGTTAAAAAATAATGAAATTAAAATTCAAACAATTGACCATTCTTAGTTTAATATTTTTATTGATTTTCTCATCATTTAGTTCGATCGCAGTTGCTGAAACTGAAGGTCAAACACTTCAAAATGGTGAGTACGAGATTCATTTTTCAGTTTTAAAAGATGGAACAGATGAAACTTCTGTTATGGACGGATATACTGAAAAGCCAGCTTCATTATATGTCAGTGACGATGAATTAACGGTTGATTTGACACTTACGAGTAGTGATTGGATTAAAGTGTTCCAAACAGATATAAACGGAACTTTTACAGACGCGGAAGTCATTTCAGAAAATGAGGAAGAGGATACTCGTGTCGTTCGTTTCCCTGTTACCAATTTATCATCAAAGCTTGATGTATTTACACATGTAGTTATTCCATTCATCAATTATGACAATGAATATGTTGTTCAAATCACTTTTGATGAAGATTCACTTGAGGTTGTTGAATTAGAGGAGTTACCTGAGCCTGTACCTGCACTTGAATTAGCAGATGGGACATATACGATTGATTTTGAAGCTCTACATGCAACGGAAGACCGTGCATCAGCAATGGCAGGGTATTTAACGAACCCCGCAACTCTCTCAGTAGCAGGAGAGAATGTGTCCTTAACACTTGAAATTCAAGAGAGAGAAGGACAAGAATTAACGGATGTACGCTTGCTGCATAACGGAGAGTTCAAAAGTGGGACAGTAGAAAGTGAGAATGAAGAAGAGCTATCAAGAGTTGTAACGTATGATATAAATGCGGTAGCTGAGATAGCAGCAGAAGTAGATATGTATGTAGCTGCAGCAAACTATAGCAATACCCAATCATTCCGTATCGTATTAGATGAGGAGTCCGCACAACTGCTTCAAGAAGATGAAGGGAGCAATGAAGACGAAGAGTCTAATGAAGAAGAATCAAATGAAAATGAAGGTGATGAAGCAAACGACCTTCAATTAGCAGATGGGACATATACGATTGATTTTGAAGCTCTACATGCAACGGAAGACCGTGCATCAGCAATGGCAGGGTATTTAACGAACCCCGCAACTCTCTCAGTAGCAGGAGAGAATGTGTCCTTAACACTTGAAATTCAAGAGAGAGAAGGACAAGAATTAACGGATGTACGCTTGCTGCATAACGGAGAGTTCAAAAGTGGGACAGTAGAAAGTGAGAATGAAGAAGAGCTATCAAGAGTTGTAACGTATGATATAAATGCGGTAACTGAGATAGCAGCAGAAGTAGATATGTATGTAGCTGCAGCAAACTATAGCAATACCCAATCGTTCCGTATCGTGTTAGATGAGGAGTCCGCACAATTAGTTCAAAATCATGAAGAAGAAAATGAAGAGTCTAATGAAGAAGAAATAGATGAAAATGAAGACGGCAATCATGATGATGGTGTGATCGAAAACGAAGATGATGAGTTTGATGAAGGCACATATACAATTGACTTTACTGTTTACAAAAATCAAACAACAGATATTTCTGTCATGGATGAGTATACAGTGAAGCCAGCTCACCTAATGATCGAAGGAGATACACAAACAGTTGAAATGACTTTAACACATAGTGATTGGATTAAAGTATTTCAAACAGAAAAGAATGGTAACTATGTTGATGTAGAAGTTGTTTCAGAAGATTCAAGTGAAAATACGAGAACCGTACAATTTGAAGTAGAGGATTTATCGCAGTTATTACATGCGTATACAGAGGTCTATTTTGAAGAACCATTTTTATATGATGGTAAATATGAGGTTCAAATTGCCTTCGACCTAGAGAGTATGGAAGTATTTGATGAGAATACATCGAATGAAGACGATACGAACGGAGAAAACGAACATAACAATAACAATAACAATAACAATAATTCAACTAATAAGGATGTTGACGATTTAACGATTAATCGTGATGGGCAAGATCACGACAATGATAAGAATGATCCATCAACAAATCAAGAAACCAACGCGAAAACTGCAGACAGAGCTATGATTGGTGGGTTGATACTGTTAATGTTAACGTCAGGAATTTGGCTTTTCCGTAAGTATCGTCTCGGAACATTGTAACATATTATCTATTGAAAAGCGTTAGATTGAAAGCTTGATAGCTTAAGAGAGTGGAGGTATTGCAAAAGAATAAAATCATTCTTTTGATAATGCCTCTCTTTCATTTCAAAGGTTTATGAATAGAGGTGGAAAGAATCGTGAAAAACATGAAATGGTTTGTAATGATAGCAACACTACTTATGGTTGTTGGCTGCGCAAATGAAGAACCACCAAATGAAGAACACACAAAATCTGATCAGACGATGACAGCGTCCAAAGAAATAGATGAACAGATCGAAGAGGTGCATCGCATTGTTTCCACAACTGTTGCAGCAACTGAAATTTTTGATGCATTGGAAATTGATTTAGTTGGAATTCCAACTAGCTATAAAGATCTTCCTGGAAGATATGATGGAGTACAGCAGGTAGGAAATCCGATGAATCCAGATATGGAATTAGTTAAGTCACTGCAGCCGACTGATGTTATGTCTGTAACAACATTACAAACAGATTTAGAAGATATATTTGAAGCTGTGGATCTTCCTGTAACCTTTTTAAATTTTCAAAGTGTTGATGAGATGCTCTCAGAAATTCAATTTATCGCTGAACGTTTTAATAGAGAGGAAGAAGCGACTGAGCTGATTTCAACGATTCATGATCAGTTTCAGGTCATTGAAGAGAAAGCACAAGGTAACGAGGAACAAACCGTATTAATTTTAATGGGGGTACCTGGAAGTTATTTAGTTGCTACTGAACATTCTTACATAGGTGACTTAGTGAAGAGAGCTGGGGGAGTAAATATTGTTGAGGGTGAGGATGTCGAGTATTTAGCTTCTAATACAGAATATCTCCAACAAGCAAACCCAGATATCATTTTACGAGCTGCTCACGGAATGCCAGATGAGGTTGTTGAAATGTTTGATGAAGAATTTGCAACAAATGATATTTGGAAGCATTTTAAAGCAGTCCAAGACGATCGAGTATATGACTTAGAAGAAGAGTTGTTTCCAACAACAGGTAACTTAGCTGTCATTGAAGCTATGGATGTTCTCTATGACATGTTATATCCAGAATAAAATGAGGTAGAATCGTATGATGAGAAAAAAAATAGTCAGCATGATCTTAGTAACTGTATTGCTCTTAGTGGTCGCAATTTATTCCGCTATTACGGGTAGTATTCAGGTGGGAATGAATGAACTCATTAGTGGATTGATTTCTGGTACAAATGAAGAAGTACAGGTAATAAAAGACCTTAGATTACCTCGCATTATTATTGCTATGTTTGCAGGTGCTGCATTAGCTGTAGCAGGTACTCTACTACAGGCTGTTATGAGAAATCCACTAGCTGATTCTGGCATCATCGGAATATCTGCAGGTGCGGGGTTTACCTCGATATTAGCTGTTAGTTTCTTTCCAACGCTTTACTTTTGGTCACCACTATTTGCATTTATAGGAGGTGCTATAGCTTGTATTCTCGTGTATCTCTTTTCATGGAAATCGGGTTTAAGTCCTGTGCGCATGATTCTAGTTGGTGTCGCGATTAATGCCGTCTTTAGTGGGTTAAGTGATACGTTTAATTATCGAGGTAGCTATACAGTAACAAGTATTAGTCCGACAACAACCTCGACTTTAGCGATGAGAACATGGCGCGATGTTGAAATGATGGTTAGTTTTGGATCAATTGGCCTTGTATGTGCTGTAGTGCTTTTTGCAACATGTAATGTATTAGCTTTACAAGATAAAACGGTAAAGAATTTAGGAGTTTCGGTGATTCGATCAAGAGTGTTTGTTTCAGCTGTAGCTGTTCTTCTAGCTGCTGCTTCTACTGCAGTAGCTGGCTTGATTGCTTTCATTGGTTTACTTATCCCACACATATCAAGATATTTTGTCGGATCAGACCATAAATGGCTCATTCCATTTTCAGCTGTAGCTGGTGCATTATTGTTACTTCTTGCTGATACGTTAGGGAGAACGATTATTGCGCCAAATGAAATACCCGCTTCAATTATAATGGCGATTATTGGTGGGCCATTTTTAATCTTTCTGTTAAGAAGGAGTGACCACATTCATGGAAATTCGTAATGTTGACTACTCATATCAACAGCGTATTAAAACGTTAAGTGACATATCTATGACAGTACCAAAAGGACAAATCACGACTATCATTGGTCCAAATGGTTCTGGGAAATCAACATTACTACAATTGATGTCACGGCATTTAACACCGGGGAAAGGTGAAATGCTATTAGACGGAAAGAACATCTCACTATACTCAACAAAAGAATTTGCTCGTAAAATTGCTGTTGTTCATCAACAAAATGATGCTCCTAACGATATGACAGTAGAGCGTTTGATAGAATATGGTCGTCTTCCATATAAAAAGCTACTGCAAATGAAGCAAAAGGAAGATTACGATATCATCGCTTGGGCTTTAAAATGCACGAATTTAGAGGATAAAAAGGATGTTGTACTAAATCGATTATCAGGAGGAGAGAGACAAAGAGTTTGGATTGCAATGGCTCTAGCACAAAAAACAAATTATTTATTTTTAGATGAACCGACAACTTATTTAGATTTATTTCATCAGTATGAAATTCTAGAATTAATTACTCAATTGAATCAATTAAATAGCATGACGATTGTTATGGTTTTACATGATTTGAATCAAGCTATTAAATATAGTGATCAACTAATTATCATGAAAGATGGAGCCATTGTTAAACATGGTAAACCTGCTGAAGTGATGAATGAGCAAATCATTAAGGAAATTTATAGATTAGATGTACTAATGAAATCGGATAAAGATGCAGGGCTCTATATCGTACCAATAGGAGTTTAAAGAGAAAGAGGTTGAGTCAGTGAATAAGATCCAAAAAGTGATTCAACGGTGTATCACGATCCTATGTATCGCCGTGTTTACCTTTGCAATGTATCAATTAATAACAATTGTCTATGATTATGGGAACAACCGGCATGTATTAGCACAAATTCAAGATGTGTATGAAGTGGATGAGAATGGGTTAGGTGATGATCGTGATCAGATTCAAATGTCGTTTGATCCACTCTTAGAAATAAATGAAAATATCGTTGGATGGATAACGATTGATGGCACTCGAATTGATTATCCTATATTACAAGCGGAAGATAACGAATATTATTTAAACCGCAACTATTTACATGATGAGACGAGAGCAGGGAGTTTATTTTTAGATTATCGTAATGATGTTAATGAAGAAAATAGTCATACGATCATTTATGGGCATCGAATGAGAGATGGTTCGATGTTTGGGCAATTACCACGATTTTTAGAGCAAGAATTTTATGATGAAAATTCGACCATGTTGTGGGATACATTATATGAACAATATGATGTTGAAATCTTTTCTGCCTATATTACTACGACAGACTTTTACTATATTGAAACAGATTTTCGTGATGATCAACATTATGTATCATTTCTAGAGGATATCCAGGAACGTTCAGTCATTCATTCTAATGTGACGGTTCATTCAGATGATCAGATTATCACATTATCCACCTGTGATTATCAGCTTGATCGTGATGAGGGGAGACTAGTCGTTCACGGTAAATTAACTTTAAGAGAACAATAACAAGAACCTGCTACACTGAAATAAGGTAGCAGGTTCTTATCTATATAAATTATTGTGCAGCTTGGTCGATAGACGGATCAGTACCATTTAATGGATTTCGAACGACTTTTACATCATAGAAGGAAATGTCATTCTCAATAATGTATTCTGGAATTTCCCTTTTTTGATGAGATTCACGGAAAGCATCGCTTTTCGTCCAATTCTTAAAATCATCCTTCGAATCCCAACGAGTAACAACGGACACCTCATCATAATCTTTTGTATTTTGTGTAAAATGAACTTCAAGTCCAAGAAAACCTTCCATAAATTCGACTTTTCCAACTTTCTTGAAACGTTCAATTAACTTCTCACCATTTCCTTTAGTAATTTTTGAGCGATTTGTAACAATAACCATTGTAATTCCTCCTTGTTTTTAATAAATGTTAAGCATGCATTCGTCTATTGAATGGTTGTTTTTTTAACGGAATAATCAGTGGATAGTCGTCTTCATACATCACTTTCGCATCTATATGATAAACTTCTTTCAAAAATTGTGAGCTTAATAATGAATCTGGTTCACCCGAGTGTATTAATTTTCCTTGCTTCATTGCTAACAAATAATCACAATAGGCAGCGGCATGTTGAAGCTCATGTAGTACCATAATAATGGTTGTCTTTTCATGACGATTAATCTCTTCTAAAATATTCAGTACTTCTAATTGATGAGCGATATCTAAATACGTTGTAGGTTCATCTAAAAGCAATACAGGTGTTCTTTGAGTTAACGCTAATGCAATACGTACTTTTTGCTGTTCACCTCCAGATAAAGTATAAAACATTCGTTCAGCATACTTTGTAATATTCGTGATTCGCATAGCCCATTCAATGATGTCTTGATCCTCATCGTTTATTCGATCAAACCATTTCTTATATGGAGCTCTACCAAAATGGATAAGCTCCTTTACGGTGAGATTCGGTAGCGATTGTTTTGATTGAGGCATCATAGCAAGCTTTTGAGCGAATATTTTTGGGTGTAGCCCTCTAATCGATTGCCCTTCTAGGTAAATATTACCGCTTTCTTGTTTGAGAAGTTGAGCGATCGTTTTTAATAATGTTGATTTTCCAGAGCCGTTTGATCCGACGATGGCTGTAAGCTTCCCTTTTGGAATATGTAATGAAATATCAGATAAACAAAAGGAACCGATGTTCAATTGAATGTGTTCTGTTTGAATAGCATTCATTAAATCAAGCCTCGTTTCTTCAAAAGAATGAGAAAGAATGGTGCACCTAGAGCGGCAAGCAAGATGCCAACTGGTAGTTCAATCGGATCAAACCATGTACGGGCAATCGTATCAGCAACGACAACGAGTATGGCTCCATACATTGCAGAAAGAGGTAAGAGAAATCTGTAATCCTCACCAATTAAAATACGGATGATATGAGGGACAATGAGTCCAACAAATCCAATTAATCCTGCAACACTCACAGCTGCTCCCGCTAAAAATGCAGCTAAGGAAATGAGTAAAAATCGTTGCCATTCTACGCGTTGGCCGAGTAGTTTGGCAGAATCATCTCCTAGTAATAATAAATTGGCAGGTTTAATAGCTAATAGTGATAGCAGTAAGCCGATAAGCGCATAAGGGAACATAAATTCTAAATGGTACCAACTTCGTCCATTAAGACCACCAGCTAACCAAGGAAGGACGGATTGGACACGATCGCTATAAATGATCATGACACCGTTTTGAACAGCTCCTAATAATGCATTAATCGCAACACCTGCCAATATGATTTTCAAAGGCGAAGCTCCTTTATCCCAAGCGAGAAAATAAATCATCATGGCTGTTACGAAGGCGCCAATGAAAGCTGATATTGGTAGAAGGTAGCTAAATTGCGGTAAAATAAGCATCGTTAAACTAGCCATTAGTCCACCACCAGCTGTAACACCAATAATACCTGGATCTGCTAAAGGATTCTTCATGACACCTTGTAATAAGGCACCTGACACAGCCAAGCAAGCACCAACTAGTAGCGCAATTAAGACTCGTGGAAGTCGCAAGTCGAAAATAATAGTGTGATTGAGAGAACCTTCATCTGAAAAAAATACCATTAAAATTTCTTGAAGTGATATGGTGACCGATCCATATGTCAAACCGAAAAAAAGCGATAGTAAAAGAAGGAGAGGCGCTAAAGAAATCGCTATCGTTCTTCTTTTTTGGCGTTCTTTAATGTTCATGATTGCTCCTCATTGAAATAGAACAAATCGACTAATAAATCGAGTGCCTCTATAATTCTCGTACCAGGGTTGGAGCCAAATAAATCATTTGGTAATACATCAACAGCGTTGTTTTGTACTGCGGTTATTTGATTCCAAGCCGCATTTTGCTCTATTTCTTTTATAAAGCCTTCTTTGACAGCTTCCGAATCGCCATGACTCATTAGTAAAATATAGTGCGGATCAGCTTCAACAATTCGTTCGGTATTTAATTGAGCATATTGAGGAAAGGCTTCTAAGCTAGGAAAATCACTAGCCACATTATGAGCACCAACTAACTCAAGCATATGACCACTTAGTGAATTAGGTAAGGCGGCCATATATGTACCAGGCGCTCCGTAAATAAGTAATACACGTATTTCTTCAGTACTTTCTTGTAGTTGAGCGATTTCTGCAACCTTCTCATCGATAGAGTTAATAAGTTCACTTGCTTTACCTTCTTGTTGAAGCATCTCTCCAAACAGGAGAAGTTGTTCCTGAATATCTGTAACAGATCGGGCATGAGATAAAACCATTTTTGCACCGAGTGATTCAATAGTTGGGCGATCACCGAGGTTCATTTGAGTATGTCCTATGACGATTTCAGGTTGTACATATGTGACTTTTTCCAGATCTATTTCATGAGTAGAACCAATTTGCTCAACATCTGTCAGCTCTAGTAGAGACTCAGGTAATAATGCAGTAGGTCTTCCGACAACCTGCCCTCCAAGTGCCGTAATCATATCTAAATCACCGGTGCTTAACGCAACAATTCGTTCTGGAACACCATTAAAGGAGATCGATTCGTTTGAAAAGTCTGTAATCATATGTGTCACTTCATCACTACGATCTTCTGTTTCATTTATTTCGACATTGGAGCAGGAGATAATGATTGGTATAAGCATTATTAATAAAACAAAGGTAAGCTGTTCTTTCATAGGTGTCCTCCTTACAACACTTTACTGATAATGAATATCGATTTCACTATAAATGATAATGAATATCACTATTGATGTCAATGATAATTACTAAAATTTTCTTTTAAACCTCCTTTTTCTATTAACAAGAAAATGAGTATTACAATGAAAAGTAGACGAGGTGAGTTCTAACGATATGAGTTGAATAATTAAGTTCTATAAATCGACAGGTTGTTAAGTTGAAAGTCGGATTTATCTACCAAATATATGATTTTTCATACCGATTTTTGATACTGCTCATGTTACGATACTACAAATGGTCTGATGTCATAGGAGGAGAAATAGATGGATCAAGTATATTTACTAGAAGGATTGTTTAAACAATCAGAAACAATAGGAAAGGAATATTTACTTTACTTAGATATTGATCGATTATTGGCTCCGTGCTATGAAGCTGTCTCGAAGCAACCAAGAAAACCACGGTACGGTGGGTGGGAGTCCACGGGTATAAGTGGGCATTCAGTTGGTCATTGGTTATCAGCTATGGGGCAAATGTATGAGGCTACGAAGGATGAGTCTCTAAAAGATAAAGTTATGTATACGATTGATGAACTTGCTCTTATTCAAAGTTATGATACAGATGGTTATGTAGGAGGGTTTCCACGAAAATGCTTTGATCTGACGTTTTCAGGTGACTTTGAAGTAGAGAATTTCAGTTTAGCTGGTCAATGGGTGCCTTGGTATAGTTTACATAAATTGTTTGCTGGATGCATTGATGTTTATCGCTTAATGGGGTTGAACAAGGCTCTTGAAGTAGTAGTAACGTTAGCGAATTGGGCAAAAAAAGGCACTGATTTATTAACAGATGAACAATTTCAACGAATGCTAATATGTGAACATGGTGGAATGAATGAAGCGATGGCAGACTTGTATGACATAACAGGTAACAAAGACTTTCTTGAATTAGCGATTCGATTTTGCCATGAAGAGGTTCTAGAACCGTTGGCACAACGAATAGATCAATTGGAGGGTAAGCACGCTAATACACAAATCCCGAAAGTAATCGGAGCTGCTAAATTGTATAATTTGACAGGCGAAAAAAAATATAAGGATATGGCTATATTCTTTTGGAATGAAGTAACCACACATCGTTCATATGTCATTGGTGGTAATAGTATTAATGAGCACTTTGGGCCGTTAAATAGTGAAAAATTAGGCGTTCAATCAGCAGAAACGTGTAACACGTACAATATGCTCAAACTAACAGAGCTGTTATTTGGATGGGATCAAAAAAGTGAGTACTTTGATTTTTATGAAAAAGCATTATATAACCATATATTAGCGTCACAAGACCCCGATAGCGGGATGAAAACATACTTTGTTTCAACTCAACCAGGACATTTCAAAGTATATTGCTCTGCTGAGAATTCATTTTGGTGCTGTACTGGGACAGGAATGGAGAACCCAGCTAGATATTCTAGGGGGATATACTATTCAGATCAAAACAATTTGTTTGTCAACCTGTTTATTTCGTCTCGCTTTAAGTCTGAGTCTAATTCCATTTCAATTAAGCAAGAAACTGAGTTTCCGCTTTCAGATCGTGCTAACCTCTTCATCGAACATACACCCGTAGATGAATGGAACTTACATATTCGTGTTCCGTATTGGGTGAATGGTCAAGTCATTGTCGATGTCAATGGTCAAAAAGAGGATGTAGCTATTTTAGATTCGGGATACATTTGCATTCGACGTAAATGGAAGCAAGGTGATAAGGTAACTGTTCAATTGCCGATGAACTTACATATGTACGTAGCAAAGGATGATCAGAACAAGATTGGTTTTATGTATGGACCAATCGTTTTAGCAGGCGCTTTAGGAAAGGAACAGTTTCCTAAAACAGATATATTAGAAAACCACTTGTCGCTTAATAATCATCCGTTAATAGATGTTCCAACACTAGTAACAGAACGTGATCAAATTCTTGATCAAATCTATTTAATTGATGAGAAGTCATTAACCTTTGAAACAGAAGAGATTGGACAACCCGGTCAAAAGAAATTAAAGCTGATCCCATTTTATCAATTACATCACCAGAGATATACATTATATTGGCATGTAATGAATGAGGCTTCCTACAATCATTTTATTGACGATGAAAAAGAAACGCTCAAGAAATTGAGAGAACGGACGATAGATGAAGTACAACCGCATGAACAGCAACCAGAAGTTGAACACCAGTTAAAGAAACATAATTCTCGTTCGGGCTACTTTAATGTCATGCAAAAAGGTTGGCGTGATTGCTATGCTGGAGGATATTTCAGTTATGAGCTAAAAGTATCTCCTAATGAAAAAATGGCTTTACAAGTCATGTATGTTAATAATGAATCGCGCATCCATATAGATGGGGGTTGGTATAAACGTCAATTTACAATTGAAATTGATGGCACGACTCTTTCAGAGATTAAAATAAATAACTCAGAAAATGATGAGAAATTATTTGTAGAGGAATGTTTAATCCCGTTTGAACTCACAAAAGGGAAAGAAACAATTGAAGTAAAATTTACAACCGATGAAACAGAAGCTACTGGACGTATTTATGAAGTTAGAACAGTTCGTAGTTAAATGTTTAGAGGTGCTCACATTACGGGCACCTCTTTTCGGTTCGATGCAGTTAAACATTATTCATTGGCATACGAAAATACGCTTTTCGAAATTCAGTAGGGGTCATCTGCTCGTATTTTTTAAATAATCGCATAAAATACTTCTCGTCATTTAGACCTAGGGTGATAGCGATTCCTTTAACGGTTACATTAGTATTCATGAGAAGTTCTTTAGCTTTAGAAATCTTCATTCGATGAATGTATTCTTGAATGTTATAACCGGTTGCCTGTTTAAAGATGCGAGATAAATAGTCACTATTATATTGGAATTCCTCGGCTATCATCGTTACGGAGACTTTCTTGAATACGTGAATTCGAATCCACTCTTTTATCATTTCTACTTTTCGCTCAGCTGCTGTATCCAATAAAACCGTTTTATAATGATAGATCGTTTGTTCAGATATTTCAATGAGTAGTGAAGTGGCTAAATAGTGTGTATTATACGTATTGTAGTAATTAGCTTTCACAACATCAAATAATTGCTTACACAAAATATGAATTCGTTCAACTTCGCGAGGCTTAGTATGGATTGGTAATAAAACAGTTGAACACGAATGATTATTAATGGGTATCAGATTTGAACGCATGGATGTTACTTCACTATCCATCATTTTACGTGTGAGTAATGAATAGTTGTAAGGAAATGTGAAATGAAACCAATAATAGGAAGTGCCTATTGGTGAAGGGTTAAATCCTACATGAAGCTGTCCAGGAACTAAAAAAAGGATTTCCCCAGGTAAGACGGTGTACCGTTGATCATTCTGTTCAATGTAAAGCGTTTCATTCAAATTTATAATGACAACAAATATATCAATATTGCGTTTCATATGGGTCCAATTCTCCGTCGTAATAAATTGACCTCCAGAATGAAAGTTGATTGGCTGTTCAACGGACGATTTAATGAATTCGTTCATCCTCATCCTCCTCATTGGTATAGTGAATTCAGTCGGATTAATCTACCCTTTATAAATAATTCGCTACCGACAAATCCAATTCCTTTCTATAAGATAAATTTATACACACATTAATCAAAATCAAATAACAAATATGAATTTCAAATTATGTAAGCGTATTCTTTTTGTTTATTTGATTGATAAGAAGGGGGGGTTTCATTTAATTCCGCTTTAAAATCATGATGATTGAAGTTTAAATTTGAATTCATTGGGGGGAATCAGATGAAAAAGTTCAGTTTGATCGTTTTCATATGCAGTTTGATGGTCATCTTGTTTACTGGTTGTAGCAATAATGAAACAAGCCAAGAGGAGGCCGAAGACGGAGTTGTTCATTTGACTGGTATTATTTTGAAACATCCGCTCACGAAAGATGTTAACGATATTGAATGGCTTAAAGAGGCTGAAGATAGAGCTGGTGTCTCAATTGAATGGGAAGAGGTCACGGCTGATTGGGATCAGAAAAAGGGAGCGATGTTGGCTGGGAGTGACATACCTGATTTAATTGTGGGGCCTAATGCGATAACAGATGCTGATTTCGCTCGATTTACTGGGTTATTTCAAGATTTAACAGAATTGATTGATGACCACGCACCAAACGTTCAAAAAATGTTTGACGAGAAACCTGAGACAAAAATTATTGCTACCCAATTGGATGAAAACATTTATGGTTTACCTAAATATCAACGTTTTTGGCCAGATACGGGTACGAGACAATTTATTAATCAAGAATGGCTCGACAATCTAGGATTAGACATGCCAACCAATTGGGATGAACTTCATGAAGTGTTACTTGCTTTTAAAGAGCAAGATGCCAACGGTAGTGGTAATCCTAATGATGAAATTCCAATGGATTTTGCTCCTGTTGGAACAGGGGGCTTCGGTTTCTTCCATCCAACTGTTTTACTAGGCAGTACAGGAATGACGATCTCTGGTGGTGGAGGTCAAGGGTATTTCGTGGAAGATTCTGAAGTGAAGAACTTTTTTGTTGATGAGCGCTATAAGGAGCATGTTCAATTTTTGAACCGTTTATGGGCAGATGGGTTAATTAATTCTGAAGTATTTACTCAAGAGTATACAACTTACCAATCATTAGGTCGAGGTGATGGATCGACTGCGAAGGTAGGTTTTACATTTGGCTGGGAAAAAACAGATCGATTTGGGAATGAATTAGCGTCCCAGTATACGTCGATGCCACAAATTGCAGCATCAGCAAATCAAACAGAAGATCTTTCATGGACATATGATTATAACGAGTTAAATTATGGCGTTAACATGGTGCAAATGTCTTCAGCAACTGAAAATAAAGAAGCTGCTATGAGATTTATTAATGAATTATATGATCCCGCAGTTAGTATGCAAGTATTATTTGGATCGCTTGGAACGAACATTGAAGATAATGGAGATGGCTCTTACACTGTACTTCCTCCAGAAGATGAGCAAATGGATCCTGGAACGTGGAAATGGACGACAACCTGGGCAGATAATGGCCCAATGTATATCTCCGATTCTCTCGATTTAATATTAGGAGAAGATATGCAAGATGTTTTAGGACAAACGGAACCTCTTAATGATGTATTATCAAATATTGATACTTTGACTGATGTGTATCCAGGAATTTTCATTAAGTATAGCGATGAAGATAATAATCAAATGAGTTTAATTAATACAGACTTTATGAACTTAGCAATGGCCAAATATTCACAGTGGATCACAGAAGGTGGCATTGAAAATGAATGGGATGCTTACGTTGCGGAAATAGAAAGAATCGGACTGCAAACAAACCTCGACATTATGCAACGTTATTACGATGACTACATTCAATCAATAGAATAGGAAACTATGTGGGGGGTTCATATACTAGACCCTCCAAAAAAGGGGAGTTGTTCATGGCTCTGATTCAAACGAATAGGAATACCACTCAGTCAACGGCACAAGTTGAACTTAATAAAAAGCCAACCGTTTTTAACACGTTTAAACGTGATTATCAGCTTTGGTTACTCCTACTTCCAGCTGTTCTGTGTGTGATCATCTTTAACTACGTACCCATGTATGGAATCCAGTTAGCTTTTCGTGAGTATGACTTTGCTGCTGGGCTAACAGGTGGAGAATTCGTTGGTTTTAAATATTTCCAGCAGTTTATAGACAGTCATCTATTTACTGATTTAATCAGAAACACAATCGTTATTAGCCTGACGACGATACTTGTCGGTTTTCCTGCACCAATTATTTTGGCTTTATTAATTAATCAGATTCGCTTTAAACGTACAAAGAAACTATTACAAACAACGGTCTATTTGCCACACTTTATTTCGATAGTCGTTATTGTCGGGATGATTAATGTATTATTGTCTCCTAATTCAGGTGTTGTTGGACACTTTATGAGTGCTATAGGATTAGGTCACATTAATTTGCTTGCTTCTACCCAAACATTCGTACCTGTCTACGTATTATCCGATGTATGGCAACATGTTGGATGGAATAGCATCATTTACTTGGCTGCTTTAGCTAGTGTTGATCCACAACTATACGACTCTGCCAAAATGGACGGAGCAAGTAGGTGGCAAATCATAAGAAATGTAGAGTTACCAGCGATTGTTCCAACAATCATCATTTTACTCATTTTAAATATGGGGACGATTATTAGTACTGGCTTCGAGAAGATTTATTTAATGCAAAACCCATTAAACCTTCCTGTTTCAGAAGTAATAGAAACATACGTTTACAAAGTAGGGATCATGTCAAGTCAGTTTAGTTATGCTGCAGCCATTGGTCTATTTAATACGGTCATTAATTTTTCGCTGCTTGTTCTAATGAATTATATCGCCAATCGTACATCGAAAATAAGTTTATGGTGATTTAACAGGAGGTTTTTACGATGGGGAAATTCAAATATGAGAAACGATCTGATTTACTTTTTGATATAATGGTTTATGTGATATGTGTACTTGTTTTTCTAGTCGTTGCTTATCCTCTATACTTTGTCGTCATTGCTTCTGTCAGTGATTCAACACTCGTTTCAACCGGGCAAGTTCTACTATTCCCTAAAGGTATTAGTTTATTTGGTTATCAAGAAATATTTTCTGATTCTCGTATATGGACTGGGTATAAAAATACGATTATCTATGCTACGTTAGGGACACTTATTAGTTTAATATTTACTTTACCAGCTGCATATGTGTTATCACGTTATGAATTTAAAGCACGGCGGTTTTTTATGTTTTTCTTTGTCTTTACAATGTTTTTCAATGGTGGCTTAATCCCAACCTATTTGTTAATGAGAGATTTAAACTTAGTGAATACGATGTGGGTTTTTATTTTTAATCCTGCGACTGTTAATATATTTAATTTAATTATTACAAGGACTTTTTTTGAACATACGATTCCAAAAGAAATGCATGAAGCAGCATCGATTGATGGCTGTAATCATTTTCGCTTCTTCATAAGTATTGTTCTACCTTTATCAAAGGCAGTTATTTCAGTAATTGGTTTATATTATTTAGTGTTCCACTGGAATAACTTTTTTACTGGTTTAATTTATGTACGTGATTACAGTTTACAGCCTTTACAAATTGTATTAAGGGATATATTGATCTCTAATCAAGTTTTTGCTGAAGGAGCTGGTAGCGGTGGAACAGCAGGAGGGTATGCCCAAAGATACGCTGATCAGATTAAATATGGTGTTATTATTGTTTCAACCTTACCTGTATTAATTATTTATCCTTTTATACAAAAATATTTTGAAAAAGGTGTAATGATTGGATCAGTTAAAGGATAGAATATGTGAAGTTGTATGAAGAAGCAGCTCAACACGGGAATTCGCTGTTATTGTTGAGCTGCTTTTAATTATGTCTAAATTTAAGTGGTGAATGTTTTTATGCTGGCTGCTTGTTATGTGGAAATGATAAAGAGGCAATTTTCATAATGAGCAGGGCCATTAAACTGACACCGAATACCGGAATTAATCCTGGTATTTTTAAAAATAAAAAGAATATCGCTGCAACACCCAAGAGTAACATAATAGAGTGTAGGGGGCGTCCAATTGTAATAAAAACAGCATATTGGAAATATCTCCACACTTTTAAATCATAATGAATGAGAACTGGAAAAATCATTAGTGCACTTAATGAAAAAATTAAACAAATTAATAAAGTAATAACAGTCAATGATAAATGAAAAAATGTATAATCGAGTTGTTGCAATATATATAGGTTAACAAATAAGAGTATACCTACGAAAGAAAAGATGTAACCAATTAAGTTTGCTCGAAGGAATTCTTTTTTAAATGAGTGTAGAAATGGTTTGAAAATAGCACTTTGATCAGTTTTTAATATAAAATCTCTAGTAACAGAAAACAGTGCTGCGGTTGCAGGGAAGATCGTAATAACGACGAGACCTAATACAGTGAATAAAAGCCACAATATGTTGAGAAGAAAAAGGTTGAGTGCCATATTACCTAAACGAATGTACCATTCTGAAACCCCTTTCAAAAAAACACCTCCATAAAAAAGTTCGTATGTATATTTTACGAAATAGTAATAGAAATGTAAATTGATTTTTTGTAACATTACAATTCAATTTATAAGTCGTTTCATGCCAGTATAAACAGTAAATTGTGTTGCTATTGATGAAACAGAAATCTTGTTTGAAATGATGCATGTAATCATTACATATGACATTTGTCATATGTATCCTTTGACGTTCATGACTTCTTATGTTTTGGGTTATCCTTTAAAATGTAGTAAAAGTACTCGTTTTAGGGAGGCGTCAATATGAGTAATCAAAAACTGGCTCAGCTTAGAAAGAAAGTTGTACCTTTTGAAAATTCTGATCAAAACTCTAGTTTGAAACAAATCGTTAACACAATTCCTCCGTTTTTTATTTTATGGGGTCTAGCTTATATGAGTTTAACTTTATCTATTTGGTTAACGTTATTTTTCTCCATTATTGCAGCGGGATTTGCTGTTCGAATTTTTATTATCTTCCATGATTGCTGTCATGGCTCATTTCTGAAAAATAAAAAAATGAACACGCTACTAGGAACGATAACAGGTATTATGACGATGTTCCCTTTTGAAAAATGGAAATGGGAGCATTCAATGCATCATGCAAGTAGTGGCAATCTGGATAAGCGCGGGATTGGTGATATGTGGGTGATGACTGTGGACGAGTATGTTAATGCTTCGTTTAAGGAACGTTTGGCGTATCGCTTATATCGTAATCCGCTAGTTATGTTTGGATTAGGACCTGCTTATCTCTTTCTAATTACAAACCGAATAAATCGTAAGAAGGCTAGAAAAAAAGAACGCTTAAATTTATACGTGACAAACATATCAATCGTTCTTATATATGCATTCATGATTTGGCTAATCGGCTGGCAAGCCTTCTTCATTATCCAAGGAACGGTCATGTTTGTATCCGGAATGTTAGGTATTTGGTTATTTTATATTCAACATCAATTTGAGGATTCATATTTTGAAGATGAGCAAGAGTGGGATTATGTAAAAGCGGCTATAGATGGAAGTTCATATTATAAGCTGCCGAAAGTGTTACAGTGGATAACGGGTAATATCGGTTATCATCACGTTCATCATTTAAGTCCTCGTGTTCCTAATTATCATTTACAAACGGTGCATGAAACGGTTACACCACTCCAGAAGGCAACAACTGTTTCGATTAAAACAAGTCTACAAGCTATTCGATTTAGGTTGTATGATGAAGAATCAAAAACATTCGTGACATTTAAAGATATTAAGCAAGAGCTTCAAAAAAATAAAAAGACAATTCAATTAGAAAAGAGAAGGCTAGGCTTACAAGGGAAGTAAAAGAAGAAAAACCGTTCAATGACGATTGAATGGTTTTTCTTTACAATTAAGGTATAAAATCAAGTATAATAAAAGGAAGGCTTATGACTAGAAATGAGGTTCGTATGCAGAAGTGGTACAATATTTTTCCTAAAAACACAGGATTAAGCATTTATGTTTGGATTATTTTTTGCCTTTTGCCCTTTTACTTTATTTTTAGAACGTCCTCAGCTTTTGAAATTATTTTTGGTTTTGTCATGATTCTATTCTTTTTTACAGCGTATCGTCTTTCGTTTATTTCAAAGGGGAAGCTTGTTTATCTTTGTGTAGCTATCGAAATGATAATTAGCGTTACGATGACATTGCTTTATGGTTATGTATATTTTGCTTTATTTTTGGCGTTTTTTATCGGAAATATTAAAAGCAAAGTTGGCTTTTTTACACTCTATGTCATTCATTTAATTACAACGATTATTTCGGTATGTATTTGTTTTTTCATTGAAAGAGAATTGTTTATGTCTCAGTTTCCTTTTATCGTCATGTCCGTTATAGGTGTAATTTTGATGCCTTTTAATTCATATAACCGCAATAAGCAGGAGCAGCTTGAGAATCAATTAGAGGACGCAAATCAGAGAATATCAAAGCTAATGGTCATCGAAGAGAGACAGCGTATTGCTCGTGACCTTCATGATACTCTCGGGCAAAAATTATCATTGATCGGATTAAAAAGTGATTTAGCTAGAAGGCTTGTAGATGTTCAAGCATCTCAGGCGAAGAATGAATTGTTGGATATCCATCAAACGGCAAGAACAGCATTGAAGGAAGTACGAGAGATGGTTTCGAATATGCGCGGAATTAAATTAGAAGAAGAGGTTGAACATGTGCAACAGCTACTATTAGTTGCAGATATTGACTTTTCTTTAGAAGGCGAAACAAACTTAAAGCATACGCCGTTGCTAGTTGAAAATGTCATAAGTATGTGTGTGAAAGAAGCTGTTACCAACATTGTCAAGCATAGTCAGGCGACATTATGCCAAATAAGTATTCAAGAAACGAATGAGGAGTTACGGATTCTCATTCACGATAATGGAATTGGTTTTCAAATGGAAGCTGAAGCAACAGGAAACGGGTTAAGGGGCATTAAGGAACGTTTAGAGTTTGTAAATGGTAGTGTTGACATTCGAAATGAAGATGGTTCAACTCTCGATATATATGTACCGAATATTATTAAGTGATGACCGGGGGAGGGGGTAACATGATACGAATTGTTATCGCAGAAGACCAAGGAATGCTATTAGGAGCATTAGGAGCACTTCTTGATTTGGAAGAGGATATGATTGTTGTTGGAAAGGCCCGAAACGGTGAAGAAGCCATACAATTAGTTGAAGAGAAAGAGCCGGACATTTGTATTATGGATATTGAAATGCCCGTGATGAGTGGTCTAGATGCTGCAGAAAGATTAATCAAACAACCCTGTAAAGTGATTATCCTAACGACTTTTGCTCGTTCAGGTTATTTCGAGCGAGCTCGCCAGGCTAATGTATGTGGATATTTACTAAAGGATAGTCCAAGTGAGGAACTGGCGAGTGCGATTAGAACGATTATGAAAGGAAGAAAAATATACTCACCAGAATTGGTTGACCTTGTGTTTGAAGCAGATAATCCTTTAACCGAAAGAGAGAGGCAAGTCATCGAATTAATGGCAGACGGAAAAAGCACAAAGGAAATTGCAAGTGAGCTTTTTTTAACGAATGGCACAGTACGTAATTATATTTCAGTCATTCTTGATAAATTGGATGTCAGTAATCGTATAGAAGCGATTGCGAAGATTAAAGAAAAAGGTTGGTTTAAGTAAGCATTCAAATGAGGGGGATTCTTTTGATCGTTTGAATTCTTATGTTTACTGTATGTAAGCGTTTAGCTAACTGGTTTTGTTCTCCTCATTCATATATGAAAATCTATTAAGAATATTGACAGCATACTGTTTTCTTCATAAGATAAGCATAGTCGACAAAATTCTTCAAATTTTTATACAATTTCATTCTATGTTTCTAATTGATAAAAAGGAAGGTTTGTTTTGACGAAAAAATAGAAATGAGTGGGGGATAATAAGTTGAAAAAGGTATTAACTGTGCTAATGTTGCTTCTATTATTACTTGCAGCATGTGGAACGAATGATAATGACGAAGGTCAAGATGATAGTGTATCAGGTGATGAAGACGAACAAACACAAGAGACAGCTTCTGATTTGAAAATAGCATTAATTTTACCAGAAAGAATTGGTGTGAATCCATTTTTTCAGCAAATGGAAGATGGAGCGATGCAAGCAGGAGAAGATTTCGGTATTGATGTAACATCAGTGGAGTCTACTGACTATTCAGTCATTGAAGAAAACCTTCGAGTCGCTGTTGCGGAAGGGTATGATTTAATTATTACAGCTGCATTTGAAGCTGAGGACCCTTTAACAAATGTTGCAACTGATCACCCTGATCAAGCGTTTGCGATTATTGATACCGTTGTAGATTTACCGAATGTGAGTAGTGTGAATTTTGATGAGCACGAAGCTGCATACTTATTAGGAGCGGCAGCTGGCTTAATAACTGAAACGAATGTTGTCGGTATGGTAGCAGCAATGGATATTCCTTTACTTTCAAAATGGACAGTAGGCTTTGAAGATGGGTTGCAAGCTACGAATCCAGATGCAGAATTTGTTCTGAATTTCGTAAATGACTTTGCAGATCCAGCTCGAGCTAAGGAATTAGCTATGTTACAGGCTTCTCAAGGTGCAGACTTTATCGCGGGAGCGGCAGCGGTTGGTGACCTAGGTGTGTTTGAAGCAGCTGAGGAAGCTGGCTTCTTAACAGCTGGACAAGATGTCGATCGAACTGTTATCGATCCTGACCATATTGTGCTTTCACAAATCAAAGGTACTGATGCAGCTGCATACGAGACGATTAGATCCTTTGTAGAAGGTAGTCTTGAGGCTGGTGTCGTAAGCTACGGTCTTGCAGATGATGGTGTTGGTTTAACATATGTGACTCATGAGAGTGAGACGCCACTAAGTGATAAGGTAGGAGAAGACGTTATTGAGCAAGTGAAAGAAATAAAGGATGAAATTGTTTCAGGTTCTTTAGAGGTTCCTAACCCTCTTCACGCAGAGTGATGCTTGGCCAGTCGTGTGTAAAGATACGTAAGAAGAAGGGTTCCTTTCTTTTTACATAGGTACTGAAAAAGGTTGTTGATTTTTAACATTTTTGGTGACCTACAGTTTGGTGACTCCTACGTATTAACCCTTTCAATTAGGTTAATGAATTTAGTGAGTCACCTTTTCCTTGTTTTTAAAGGTTCTATTATTAAAACAAACGTCCGTTAAGGAGGGATAACCTCATGTCGACTATTTTGGAAATGAAACATATGTCTAAGAAATACGGTGATTTCTATGCAAATAAGGATATATCATTTTCATTAAATAAAGGACAAGTTCATGCCATCATTGGTGAAAATGGTGCTGGTAAGACGACTTTAATGAGAATGTTATATGGAATGGAAACTCCTACAACAGGTGAGATTTGGATGAATGGGAAGAGTGTTGTCTTTTCAAGCCCATCCGATGCAATTCATCATGGAATTGGGATGGTTCATCAACATTTTATGTTGTTTCCATATTTGACCGTATCAGAAAATATCGTTATTGGTCGTGAACCAAAAAAGTTAGGGTTCTTTCAGCGAAAAGAAGCGATAAAAGCAGTAGACGCTTTAGCAGAACAATATCGTATTCCATTACGTCCAAAGCAAAAAGTAATGAAATGCTCACTCGGTGAACAACAAAGAATTGAAATTATTAAAGTCCTATATCAAGGGGCTGATATTATTGTTTTAGATGAACCAACTGCTGTATTGACACCTTTAGAAGTAGAAGGTCTTTTGAAAACGATTCGTTTTTTGGCATCTCAAGGTAAGAGTGTCATTATTATCACTCATAAACTTCAAGAGGTGATGGATGTCGCTGACTATGTAACTGTACTGCGCAATGGCGAGGTGACAGGTTCTATGCCGATTAGTGAAGCAACCTCACATATGCTAGCCACTTTAATGGTCGGTCGTGAGTTGAAGAAGGTAGATGAAAGAATATCAATGAATGGGGAACGCTTTCTTGAACTTGCGAATGTTCGTGTACAGGAGAATGACGATAAGCCTTTATTAAAGGGTGTCTCCCTTCATGTTAATCGAGGAGAGATTGTAGGAATTGCCGGAGTATCAGGAAATGGTCAGTCAGAGCTTATTCAGGCGATTTCAGGGCTCATTGACATTCAAAAGGGTTCAATTAAGCTAGATGGGAACTTTATACAAGCTCTTAATGTGAAAGAGAGAAGAGATGCAGGGATCGCCCATATCCCAGAAGACCGCTATAAATGGGGTGTTGCAAAAGATGCAACGGTTGAAGAGAATGCCATAATCGGTTTTCATCGTAAAGAAGGGTTTATAGCGAATGGCTGGATTAAAAGGAAATCACTTCATCCGGTTATTGGACGTTGGGTGAATCAATATTCAATTAAGACAAGTTCAATAAAAGAGGAAGCTTCTAATCTATCTGGTGGGAATCTTCAAAAGCTAATTGTTGCACGCGAATTAGGACAGAATACACCATTTCTAATTGCAGCTGAACCAACACGTGGTGTTGATATTGGAGCGATGGAAGTTATTCATGATTCGATTATACAAAAACGAAATGACAATGGGTCTGTATTACTTGTCTCCTCAGAATTAACCGAAATTATGAAGCTATCTGATCGAATTCTTGTCATGTATGAAGGAGAAATTGTTGGTGAAATGAGTCGTTCTGAAGCAACGGAGGAAAAACTCAGTATATTAATGGCAGGAGGTAATTTGGAAGATGCGCTCAATGAAAAATAATGCACTTATCCAACCGCTTTTTGCTATTTTTATCGGCTTATTAGTAGGAGCAATTGCCATGCGAGCTTTAGGTGAACCTGTTATAGAAACGTACAGTGAGTTATGGAAAGGTGCTTTTGGAAATCTTTATTTTATTATGTCTACTCTTGCAAGAGCAACTCCTATTCTTTTAATTGCCCTAGGTGTAAGTATTGCCTTTCGGGCAGGGGCTTTTAATCTTGGAGGAGAGGGACAGATGGTATTAGCGGCAGTAAGTGCTGCTCTTGTCGCACTTTATTTTCCTGGACCTGGATTTGTTAAATTAATGGGTGCAGTCATTGTTGGTTTTGCTGTCGCAGGAGGGTGGTCAGCTCTTGCTGGATGGATGGAAGCGAAATTTAAAGTACAACTTATTATTTCAACCCTTTTAATGAATTATATAGCGGTTTTATTTGCGAGCTATCTAGTTAGTCATCCGTTTCAAGATCGAGATGGCTCAGCAGCACTCGCTCAGTCTAAATTGATAGATGCTTCAGCTTGGATCCCTAAAATTTTAACAGGGATGAGTGTTCATTATGGATTTATCATTGCTATTGTTATTGCTATCGGTTTATTTGTTACTTTTCGTTACTCCGCGATTGGCTATGAAGTGAATATGCTAGGAAAGAACCCGTTTTTTACTTCTTACGGAGGAGTTCACAGAACAAAGGTTATGCTTATAAGTATGTTTGTAAGTGGTGGAATTGCAGGGTTAGCAGGTGCATTTGAAGTGTTAGGCTCCCATCATCGTTTTGTTGATAATGCCTTAACGGTGCCGGAGTATGCGTGGATTGGCATTATGGCAGCTCTACTAGCGAAATCTAATCCAATTGCGATCGTCTTTAGTTCGATCTTTTTGGCGGCCTTACATACTGGTTCTTTAGGAGTTGAGCGTAATACAGATGTTCCTTTAGAAATCGCAAGTGTCATTCAAGCTGTACTCATTCTATTTATTTCTGCTCAATTAACGTTAACGTGGATTAAGGCACTCAAGAAAGAGAGGAAAAACAATGGAGCTATTTGATCTTTCTCTTTTAAATTCAACTTTAAGAATGGTCACACCTATTTTGTTAGCAGCACTCGGTGGAATGTTGTGTGCTCGTGTCGGAATATTTAATGTCGGACTTGAGGGTTTAATATTAGTTGGGGCCTTCAGTGCCATTGTCGCTAATTATTTTACTGGTAACTTGTGGTTCTCAATCTTTTTTGCTGCATTAATGAGTATGCTTTTTTCACTTATTTTAGCTGTTATGACAATACAGTTTAAGGCAAATATGATTGTTGTTGGTATTGCCATTAACTTTTTAGCTTTAGGACTTACGACCTTTTTGTTGAGAACAATTTTTGATGTGAAAGGTGCATTTTACGATAATACAATGTCAGGTTTATCAAACATTCATATTCCAATTGTGCAAGATATTCCTGTTCTTGGTACAATATTTTCAGGACATACGATTCTTGTTTATGTTGCTTTAATTGTACCGTTTATTTTGTTTATCTTTATGTATCGTACCGTAACTGGATTTCGAATGATATCCGTAGGCTATAATCAAGTTGCTGCACATAGTTTAGGTATCCGAGTTAAAGGGTTACAATACTTAGCTGTTGCAATGAGTGGTGTGCTTTGTGGGTTAGCTGGTGCCCAATTGTCATTAGGGCTTGTAACGATGTTTTCTGAAGGGATGACAGCTGGAAGAGGCTTTATCGCTCTTGTCGCAACAATGCTAGGTCAATCTCATCCATTTGGCGTATTAGGAGCTAGTCTATTATTTGGATTAACAGATGCTCTTAGTACACGGATGCAGAGCTTTTCAATTCCGACTCAATTTACGAGTATGATTCCATATATTTTAACTTTAGTTGCGATGTTTTTACTTAAAGGAAGAGGAGTAGAAATGAATCATTCTAATCAACAAAGTTCACGCTAAAAGGAAGTGAAATATGATGAAAAAAGCTGATCGAATTAAACGAATGAAAACGCCTAAAAACCGTGATTCATTTAATGGACGTCTTCCAGAAGGGCAAGTTTTAACAGAAAAATTCCCAATCTTGCATGAAGGTGATGTACCAACCTATGACCTTGACGAGTGGTCATTAAAAGTGACAGGTAACGTAAATAAGGAAGTAACACTAACGTATAAGGACATTATGAACATGCCGCAAACCGATATTACAGTTGATATACATTGTGTTACTAGATGGTCAAGGTTTGATAATGCATTTACTGGCGTTCGGTTTAAAGATTTTTTAAAAGAGATAGGAGTCGAACCAAAAAGTAATTATGTTATGCTTCATGGAGACAATGATTATACGTCAAATATTGAACTGAAGGATTTAATGGGTGATGATATTTTATTAGCTCATTCATTTGATGGAAAGCCTCTAACAGACAAGCATGGTTGGCCGTTAAGACTAGTTGTTCCCCATCTCTATTTTTGGAAAAGTGTAAAATGGTTACGAGGATTTGAATTTATTGATGAAAATGAACCAGGATTTTGGGAGGAAAATGGATTTCATTTACGCGGAGATCCCTTTAAAGAAGAACGCTTTTCTGGTGAAGATTTAGATATACCAGCAGATGAGTGGGAAAAAAAGGAGTTTGATTGATTTGCTAGCAAATCTTAAAATTGATCCTAAGAAATTACCTGAGAAGATTCTTGTTTGTGGAGACCCAAATAGAGCGGAAGTTATCGCATCTTATTTAGAAAACGCATGTGTAATGGCAAAAAATCGTGAATATCATTCTTATCTCGGCACTTATCATGGAGAAAACATCGCCATAGTTAGTCATGGAGTTGGCGGTCCTGGAGCTGCAGTATGCTTTGAAGAGCTCATTATCGGTGGTGCCCAAACGATGATTCGTGTTGGTACAGCTGGCTCATATCGTAAAGAAATTGAAGCAGGTAGTATCGTTATTAGTACTGCAGCTGTTCGGTGTGATGGTTTATCGAATCAATTAGTTCCTTCAGGCTTTCCAGCAGTTGCTAATCGAGAAATCATTCAAGCATTATCTACCGCAGCTGCAAATCAGAAAGAGACCATTGCTACTTTTGAAGGTATGACTTTGTCATTAGATGCTTTTTATTTAGGGAGTGTTCCATTTCCACATGAGATATATAAACAATCGAATGTATTAGCTGTGGAAATGGAAAATGCTGCGCTGTTTACAATTGCAAGCTTAAGGGGAATACGTGCGGGGGCTATTGTTGCCATTGATGGATATGCTGATGATAACTTACGAGAAAACTATAACCCTAATAGAGAAAGTGTAAGTAGAGCCATTCATCTCGAAGCAACTATCGCACTCGATGCCATTAGTACACTCTAATATGAACAACCGTTTTGTATACTTCATGCAAAACGGTTGTTTTAGTTGTAATTGTAGAAGATTAAGCTGGATTTATTGATATGATGAATAATTTCAGTTGACGTATTTACTATTATTGTTTATTTTAAGGACTATGTTAGTTTTCTAAGAAACGAGGTCTATAATCTTGAAATATGTACTATTCTTGCTATCGATTTTCTTACTAGTAGGTTGTAAAGCAATTGATCAAAATGATGAAATATTTACAGGGGAAGAACATTCCATTTTGTTAATTCTACCTGAGAGAATGGGTACTAATCCATTTCTAAATGATATTCGAATGGGTTTAGAACGATTTAGTGAAGATTATAACATGCATGTAGAAACAATTGAATCAAGAGATGAGGAACAATTACATGATTATCTAAACTATTATGCGAATGAAGGGTATGATTTAATTGTGACTGGAACGTATAAAGCCCATGATGCACTACATGATGTCGCTTCTGAATATTCTTCTCAACCTTTTTTAATCGTTGACTTTTTCGTTGATCTTCCTAATGTGGCGAGTATTACGTTTCAAGAGCAAGAAGCTTCTTTCTTACTTGGTGTGCTAGCAGGTAATATAACGGATACGAATGTGGTTGGAATGGTGGCCGCAATGGATGTTCCGTTATTGCAAAAGTGGGTAACTGGTTATGAGTTAGGAGTTCATACTGTAAATCCTGATGCTAAGGTTTTAATAGACTATGTCGGTCATTTTTCAGATCCAGCAACTGCAAAGGATATAGCCATTGAATTCGCACGTGATAATGCTGATTTTGTTGCTGGTGCAGCTGCTGTTGGCAATTATGGTGTTTTTGAAGCAGCGATAGAGGAAGGGTTTTATACTGCTGGACAAGATCATGATCAGTTAACAATTGACCCAGAGCACATTCTTATTTCACAGTTAAAAATGGCAGATGAAGCTGTTTATCATACACTTGAGTTATTCTTAAATGAGACCTTTCAAGGAAAGGAATATACTTATGGTTTACAAGACGAATTTATCGGAGTGACACATATTACTCATCCTACTAACACACCATTAAATCATGTTATAAATGAAGAGATCTTACATGTATTAAATAATTTCAAAGAACAAATTATTTCGAAGGAGATTGTTATTCCAAACCCTTTGGAGGATATACAATAAATTGAATGGTGGGTTATAACATGGATCGATTAAAGAAACTTTTATCTAACATTGATCAAAAAGGGTACAAATCTTATAAAGAAATACAAGGTATGTATCAATTTTCACATTTCTTTCTTCATATTGATTATGTTCAAGGGGATCCATTTGCAAGTCCGTCAAAAATACGCCTTCGTATCCCGTTGAACAAAACAGAAATGAATGAAGATTGGTGTATGCTATCCCATCATCGAATACGTTGTGAGGATACAATAGCAAGAAAAGTAGGTCAAGCGGTTAAAAAACAAAATCGAAATATAAGAGGATCGGGGAAAAGTGGTCTAATCTTATTTGATGAACCAAGGCAAAAAGTGGTTGAACGTTCAGCGGTATTGATTGATCATAAGTTTGTTACTATATGCCTTAGTGTCGGTTTACCTGCAAATGGTAGAAGGATTGCTGGTAAAGATGCTGTGAGGCTATTGTGTTCATATATTCCTATTATTATCGAAAACTCCCTTTTAAAACTTACTGAGGCGGAGCTGTACAATGAAATTAAATTAGCTGATCAACAACAAACGATACGGCGTTATTTAAAAGAACATCAGCTTATTGCTTTTATAGCAAATAAAGCAATACTGGCTCGTGAAAGTGGTGTAAGTGATCAGCCAATGAAAACAGATGTTGTTCCTTTTGCTTCACCAGGTTGTCTCGAAATAGCTATAAATATTCCTCATCAGGTTGAGCCTATAAAAGGAATGGCCATTAAAAAAGGGATTACATTAATCGTTGGCGGTGGCTATCATGGGAAATCGACGCTTTTAAAAGCGATAGAAAGTGGTGTATATGATCATTGTGAAGGTGATGGACGAGAGTTTGTCATAACAAACAAGCAGGCGGTGAAAATTCGTGCTGAAGATGGACGAAGTGTAAGAAGTGTAAACATTTCTCCATTTATTAGGTCTTTACCATTTTCAAACAATACGACTTGTTTTTCAACCGATAATGCTAGTGGAAGTACATCACAAGCAGCCAATGTGATGGAAATGATTGAAATCGGAGCGGAAGCACTTCTTATTGATGAAGATACGACAGCGACAAACTTTATGATACGCGATGCAAGAATGCAGCAGCTAATTGAGAAAGAATCAGAGCCTATTACGCCTTTTATTGATAAGATCGAACAATTAAAAAAAGAAAAGGATATCTCTAGCATCATTGTTATGGGTGGCTCAGGTGATTATTTCGATGTAGCTGATTGTGTGATTAAAATGAAAGAATATCGCCCCTTCGAAGTAACAGGTGAGGCTAAAGCGATAGCTCAACAAATAAAGGTAGATCGTCAGCATGAAGGTGGTCATTCATTTGGCCAAGTATCAGATCGCTATTTATTGCCCAATAGTCTGAAAAGCATGGAAGGAAGAAAAAGAAAGGTGAAAGCACGGGGGATGTATGAAATTCAGTACGGCTCCCAAAGCATTAACCTTCATTATATCGAACAATTGGTTGAAGAAAGTCAAACGAGAATGATAGCGGATATATTGTATTACGTAGAACAAAATAATCACTTAACTAAACAGTATAGTTTGAAGGAGCTTGCTGACTTTCTTGAAACACAGCTGAATAAACAAGGAATTACTTTTGTATCTCAGCATAACGGGCATCCTGGTGATATAGCTAGACCGAGAGTCTTTGAAATAATTGCAGCTCTAAACCGATTGCGCTCAGTCCAAATAAAATAATGTATGATAGGAATGTACGCTAGTTTTAGTATTAGACGTACGTTCCTTTTATTTTCAAAAATAATTTTGTTAACCATAGGGATAAAAAAGCAACCACAAGGTCAATAAGAAATAGGTAAAACAAATTCATACCGTTTTCTAAATGTAATAAGCCTAAAAGTAGTGAAAGTCCCCCGAAGCCAAAAGCGAATATAATCGAAGCGACGACAGCATATAAGTAAAAGTTTCGATTATAATTTGTGCAAAATTGATAGATAAGCATGAATGTTACAGGGAACAATACAGCAGTAATCGTAACTCCTACGGGGAGCAAATGTGTTAAGCTATGTGGGTGTATAAGTAAATTGTTCATTGAAAGAATATTATCAATGTTTGCCCATAGGACATGAGCAGTATACCCAAAAAAGGAAATTTCGAAGATACGTTTGCGGTCAATTAATACATACAATATAAAGAGCGGTATAATGATAGTAGCGATATTTGTCCAAAAATACCACGTATGAATTCCTGCATATTGTGACCAATATTGCTTGGTTAGTATAACAAGTTCCTCTTTTTTGTTTAGAATGCTTTCGTATAGTTGTTCTTTTTTCATAAAAGTATGATCCCCCTCATTAATACTTCTGTATGTCTATTGTTTCCAACATGAAACGGTTTATCCATTTAACAGGCGAGGCTGTCACTTTTTACATAAAAAAATGTATTCATCGATTGTTGACTCAATAGAAATAAGGTATTATCAATGAAAAGTATTTACTTGAATAGGTTTTTTAATTTGATTAGGAGGAAACGTTCATGACTTATATGAGTCTCTATAATCCTGCTTTAATACAATCTGACTTTTATCCTACAATTGTATTTTATTATTATAAAAAATGGCATAATTACCAAATGGATAATCATAGTCATCCACAAGTTGAGATTATGTATGTTATTTCAGGAGAATGTGAGATTGGTTTTGAGCAGAAAAGAATACGGATGAAGAAAGGTCAGTTTATTCTTATTGATTCACACGTTAAGCACCGATTAACCGTTCGTAATGATCAATATTGTCGAATGCTGAATGTAGAATTTATGTTCAGTCAAAATAGCGTTTCAATACCTTCGATTTCCGATCTTGCCACAGACGACCAGTATTTAATGTCATTCCTCAAATGTGCACGTGATTTTAATGTGCTTGAAGATTCAAGTGAAGTGTACCTTATATTAAAAAGCCTCATTCTCGAACTTGATAAAAAGGAAAAGCAAAATCAAGTAATGGTCGCACTATACTTGTGCCAACTTTTAATAAAAATAGCTCAATTAGATCAAGAAGCAAAGCAATTTCAATCGAAATGGAATCATCCATATGTGAAAAAGGTGATACATTATATTCATCATCACTATGATTGTTCGATTAAGGTAAAGGATATTGCCGATTCTGTACATTTACATCCAAGTTACTTGCATCGCATTTTTAAAGAGTACACTGGAATTTCGATTATGGATTATTTACTTTCTCATCGTATCGAGAAAGCGAAAGATTTATTAAAACGCACAGATATTCCTATAACAGAAATTGCTGATTATGTTGGAATGAGTAGTGGTCAATACTTTAGTACTCTATTTAAAAAAAATGTAGGTGTAAGTCCCTTGCAATTCCGAAATGAAACGAAACAAGAGCGAAATCATTCTTCTATTATAAGTTAGCATTTTATACATTTACCATGAAGAAACGTCAGAAATTTGAAAGCGGTGTATCTCTTCTTAATGCTACAATTTCATTGAAATGGATTTTGAATAAGGAGATGATTATATGTCATTTAAAGTCGCTTTTATTGGTGCTGGAAGTATTGGATTTACGAGAGGGTTATTGCGTGATTTGTTATCTGTTCCTGAGTTTCACAATATTGAAGTCGCATTTACGGATATTAATGAACAAAACTTGGATATGGTAACAGAACTTTGCCAGCGAGATATTAATGAAAATGGATTGAACATTCAAATTCAATCATCATTGAATCGTAGGGAAGTTTTGAAGAACGCTCGTTATATTTTTACTGTCGTACGAATAGGAGGATTGGAAGCGTTCTCAACAGACATTGAAATTCCGCTAAAATACGGAATTGATCAATGTGTGGGTGACACACTCTGTGCTGGTGGTATTATGTACGGTCAGCGCGGTATAGCAGAAATGATGAATATTTGTAAAGACATTCGAGAAGTAAGTGAACCTAATTGCTTACAATTAAACTACGCAAATCCAATGGCGATGTTAACGTGGGCCTGTAACAAGTATGGTGGTGTACGTACGGTTGGTCTATGCCATGGCGTTCAAGGTGGACATCGACAAATTGCTGAAGCATTCGGATTGAAAAAAGAAGAAGTTGATATTGTTTGTGCTGGTATTAACCATCAAACATGGTATATCCAAGTAAAGCATAATGGAGAAGATTTGACAGGCCGTATGTTAGAAGCCTTTGAGAGTCATCCTGAATTTAAAAAGACGGAAAAGGTACGCATCGATATGCTGAAACGTTTTGGCTATTATAGTACCGAATCCAACGGACATTTAAGTGAATATGTGCCTTGGTATCGGAAGCGGCCAGAAGAGGTTCATGATTGGATTGACCTTGGAACTTGGATTAATGGGGAAACCGGAGGGTATTTACGTGTTTGTACGGAAGGAAGGACATGGTTTGAAACAGACTTTCCAAACTGGTTAAAGGAGCCGGCCTATACATATTCTTCCGAAGAGCGTGGTGAGGAGCATGGTTCGTATATTATTGAAGGTCTAGAGACAGGCCGAATTTATCGTGGACATTTTAATGTAGTAAACAATGGAATCATCACCAATTTACCAGATGATGCCATCGTTGAGGCGCCAGGCTATGTAGATCGCAATGGTATTAATATGCCTCGTGTAGGAGAGTTACCTTTAGGGTGTGCGGCAGTTTGTCAGGCTAGCATTTCCGTACAACGATTATCGGTTGAAGCGGCTATTCATGGCAGAGATCAGCTACTACGACAAGCATTTATGATGGATCCATTAGTAGGAGCTGTTTGTAACCCACCTGAGATCTGGCAATTAGTAGATGAAATGCTTGTGGCACAAGAGAAATGGCTACCACAATATGTAGAAGCGATAGAATTGGCGAAAGTAAGAATGTCCTCAGAGGAATTAATTCCTACTCGTCATTATAAAGGAGCAGCTCGATTAAAAACAAAGTCAATTAAAGAAATGCAGGAAAACCGTAATGAAGCAATGAAGAATGCAGCTGAAGCTGATAAAGCAAAAGAAAGACCTTCATTGTAAAAGGTAGTAAGGCATTCTAAATGGTTATCACTTTAGAATGCCTGTTTTAATGAGTTAGTAAACGCACTTCAATGTTAGTCGTACAACTATCGTATATTGAAAGTATATTTGTATGCACAAACTATTTACAAGAACAGAAAGCTTTACTATAATAAAAGCAAATGGTTAATTTATTTATAAATTTATTAACAATTATAAGTTTTTTAATTAGTTTGTAAACGTTTAACTTTATGGGAAAGCAGTACTAGAGGAGGAGAACGATGAATCAGTTAAAAAAAGCGAAAATGGTTGTAGACAAGGAATTCAAAATTGCAGAAATCGATTCAAGAATTTACGGATCATTTATTGAACATTTAGGAAGAGCAGTATATGGTGGGATTTATGAACCTGATCACCAAAATGCAGACGAGCATGGTTTTCGTAAAGACGTCATTGATTTAGTGAAAGACTTGCAAGTACCGATCGTACGTTATCCAGGTGGTAACATGGTTTCTGCTTACGATTGGGAAGATGGAGTAGGACCTAAGGAAGAGCGTCCACGTCGTTTAGAGCTAGCATGGAGAACAATCGAACCTAATGATGTAGGGACAAATGAATTTGTTGATTGGGCTAAAAAAGTTAACTCTGAAGTGATGATGGCGATTAATTTAGGAACTCGCGGTATTGATGCTGCGAGAAATTTCATCGAATATTGCAATCACCCGGGTGGTACATATTGGAGTGATTTGAGAAAAGAACACGGCTATGAACAACCTCATAACATTAAAACATGGTGTCTAGGAAATGAAATGGATGGACCTTGGCAGGTCGGTCACAAAACAGCAGATGAATATGGCAGGCTAGCACAAGAAACGGCTAAAGCGATGCGTCTAGTTGATCCTTCTATCGAGCTTGTTGCTTGTGGTAGTTCTAATTCTAAAATGCCAACATTTCCACAATGGGAAGCAACGACATTAGAGCATACGTATGACGAAGTTGATTTTATTTCCTTACATCAATATTTCGGTAATCGAGACAATGATTCAGAGAATTATTTAGCGAATGGCCTTGAGATGGACCATTTTATTAAAACGGTCATTGCAACTTGTGATTACATTAAAGCGAAAAAACGTAGTAAGAAACAAATGTATTTAAGCTTTGATGAATGGAATGTTTGGTATCATTCAAATCAGGCTGATAAACAAATTGACCCATGGACAATTGCACCTCCTCAGCTTGAGGATCATTACAATTTTGAAGATGCTTTATTAGTTGGTAGTATTTTAATTACTTTCTTAAAGAACGCAGATCGAATTAAAATGGCTTGTATGGCACAATTGGTTAATGTTATTGCGCCAATTATGACAGAAAATGAAGGACGTTCATGGAAGCAAACGATTTATTACCCGTATATGCATGCTTCTGTATTTGGAAGAGGGGTATCATTGAAGCCGGCCATCTCTTCTCCTGTATATGATACGAAGGATTTTACAGATGTACCTTATGTTGATAGTGCGGTTGTCTATAATGAAGAGCAAGAAGAAGTAACGATCTTTGCCTTAAATCGTCATGTACACGAGTCTTTAGAATTTTCTATTGATGTTCGTAGCTTTGAAGGCTATCACCTTGATGAACATATCGTATTAGAACATGATGATTTGAAAGCAGTGAATACCGTTGATGAACAAGTTGTAAAACCACATCATAATGGGAACGCAAAGCTTGATAATGGAATTATCCAAGCGGTCCTTTCGAATGCTTCTTGGAATGTTATTCGTTTAAGTAAACGCTAAAAATCATCTAGGGAGGTCGTCTTGCGGCGGCCTCTTAATCGTTAATGCTACATATTAAAAGGTGTATATAATGTCACGTAATGTATTTTCTTACATTGTAAAAAGTATGGATGCTAGTGTATGATGATAATGAATTCGTTTTCTTTCAATTGGAGCGAAGTGATGTGTGTGATTAGAGGAGGAGAGTTTTAATGAAGGTTATTAAGGATCTGTTCGGACAAGTTGACGGTCAAAATGTATATGCATATACATTAACAAATGATAAGGGGATGGAAGTTACTAGCATTGATTACGGTTGTATTATTACACGAATTTCTACAGCTGATCGCAATAATCAAATTGAAAATGTTGTACTCGGTTTTGATACAATTGAGGAATATGTGGAGCATTCTCCTTATTTCGGAGCAGTGTGTGGTAGAGTAGCGGGACGAATAAAAGGAGCTCAGTTCACTTTAAACAATCAAACATATAATCTAGCGCAAAATGATGGTTCTAACCACTTACATGGAGGAATAAAAGGCTACGATAAGGTTATTTGGAAATCTGAATCTTTTGAAGAACATAATAAAATTGGTGTTGTTTTCACTTATGACAGCTTTGATGGAGAAGAAGGATACCCTGGGAATGTCTCAATACAAGTCACGTATACGTTAACAAACGATAATCAGTTTGCTATCAATTATCAAGCTATACCTGATCAAGATACGTTAATAAATATGACAAATCATACATATTTCAACTTAAGTGGGAACTTAAAAAGAACGATTAAAGAACACCAATTAACATTGAAAAGCAAACAATATTTAAGCTTGGAAGATGATTTAATGCCGACTGGAGAATTCGTTGATAGCGAAGGAACTGTTTTTGATTTTACAAATGGAAGAAAAATTAAAGAGGGGATCCAATCAGACTTAAAACAAAACGAGTTGGCTGGAAATGGCTATGATCACCCATTCCTTTTAGATGAAAACCAAGATGAAGAAATTCGTCTTGAAGATGAGAAAAGTGGTCGTGTACTTATCATCGAAACGAATGAACCGAGCGTCGTCTTATATACTGGGAATATGATAAGTGACGACTTTTCAATTAGAAATGTTCCCGCAGAAAAGTATTTAGGCTTGTGTCTAGAAACGCAAGGGTTACCTGATGCCATTCATCACGATCACTTCCCTTCTATTGTTGTTAAAAAAGGGACTGAATACAAGAAGAGAACAACGTATACTTTTACAACTAATTAAGTGATGGAAATGCCCTAAAAGAGTTATTCTTTGGGGCATTTTTGTTCGTTGAGCATGGTTGATCGTAAGTTTAACCAAGAAAGAAACCTGTACGACGTTTTATAGAAAGGATTCATCTCAATTTATTGAGAAAACTATTTATTTATTGTACGTACAAGTGTATAATAGAGTTGAAGGTAGTTAGCACTTTGAAAGGGGTTGTGATAGTTGTTAGAAAGTCTTAAAGAATCTGTTTTAGAGGCGAATCTTGCATTACCTAAGCATGAACTCGTTACTTTCACTTGGGGAAATGTAAGTGGGATTGATCGAGGTTCGAACCTAGTAGTCATTAAGCCTAGTGGAGTAGAGTATTCCGATTTAAAACGTGATGACATGGTTGTTGTCAACCTCGAAGGTGAAGTGGTAGAGGGTGACCTTAAGCCGTCATCAGATACTGCTACTCATATTGCGTTATACAAAGCTTTTTCAAGTATTGGAGGGATTGTACATACTCATTCACCGTGGGCGACAAGTTGGGCTCAAGCAGGAAAATCATTACCAGCATTTGGTACAACTCAAGCTGATTATTTTTATGGAGAAGTTCCTTGTACGCGTGATATGACGAAAGAGGAAATTCAAGGTGCGTATGAGTTAGAGACAGGGAATGTCATTGTCGAAACATTTAAGGGTGTGGACCCTATGCAAGTTCCAGCAGTACTAGTGAAGTCTCATGCTCCGTTTGTATGGGGTAAGGATCCTAATAATGCTGTTCATAATGCAGTTGTTTTAGAAGAAGTTGCAAAGATGGCATCTCGTACCTTGCAATTAAACCCTCATACGACAGCAATGGATCAAGATTTACTTGATAAACATTTTTTACGTAAGCATGGTGTAAATGCTTATTATGGACAAAAGTAGTTCTTGCTTTGTAATAAGTTAGAATTTAAATCGTTTTTAGGAGGATGAAAGATGTTAAAGGTAAAAGAATATGAGTTTTGGTTTGTTACAGGTAGTCAACATTTATATGGGCCTGAGACGCTAGATCAGGTTGCTGATCATTCACAGCAAATTGTTGATGGGTTAAATGAAAATGATTTTGCATATAAGATCGTCTTTAAACCTGTTGTGAAAACAGCTGATGAAATTAGAAAATTGTGTATTGAAGCAAATTCAGATGAGAAGTGTGCAGGTATTATTACTTGGATGCATACATTTTCACCAGCTAAAATGTGGATTGCTGGGCTTTCAGAATTACGCAAATCATTATTACATTTGCATACTCAATTTAATCGCGATATCCCTTGGGATAAAATTGATATGGATTTCATGAATTTAAATCAATCAGCTCATGGTGACAGAGAATATGGCTTTATCGGTACTAGAATGAAAATTGGACGTAAAGTAGTTGTAGGTCATTGGCAAAGTCCAAAAGTGATCAGCCGTGTGGGTAGTTGGCTAAAAACAGCTGCTGCTTTTGAAGAAAGCAAAACATTAAAAATTGCTCGCTTTGGTGATAACATGCGTGAAGTGGCGGTTACTGAAGGTGATAAAGTCGAAGCACAAATCCAATTCGGTTGGTCTACATCTTATTTCGGTATTGGTGATTTAGTTGCCAAGATGAATGAATTCTCTCAAGATGATGTGGAAAGACTGTTCAATGAATATAAAGAACAGTATGACATTGCTGATGGAGAGAACATTGAATCGATTAAATATCAAGCGAAAATCGAGCTTGGCTTGAAAGCGTTTTTAGAAGAAGGTGGATTTACAGCCTTTACAACAAATTTCGAAGATTTACATGGAATGGATCAATTGCCAGGTTTAGCTGTTCAGCGTTTAATGGAGCAAGGTTATGGATTTGCTGGTGAAGGTGATTGGAAAACAGCAGCTCTTGTTCGTTTAATGAAAATCATAGCAGATGGTGAAGGAACTTCATTTATGGAAGATTATACGTATCATTTAGAAGAAGGTAATGAGTTAGTACTCGGCTCTCATATGTTGGAAGTATGTCCAACTGTAGCGGCAACTCGTCCAAAGCTAGAAGTGCATCCACTAGGTATTGGTGGTAAAGATGATCCAGCGCGTATGGTATTTGATGGTGATGAAGGTGCAGCATTAAATGCATCGATTGTTGATTTAGGGAATCGTTTCCGCCTAGTAATTAATGAAGTTGAAGCAGTTAAACCGGAGAAGGAAATGCCTCATTTACCAGTTGCTAAGGTTCTTTGGAAACCTAAGCCGTCGTTGAGTGAGTCTGCGGAAGCCTGGATTTATGCGGGCGGTGCTCATCATACGGTCTTTTCATTTAAAGTGACTCCAGAGCAATTATATGATTGGGCAACGATGGTAAATATTGAATGTGTCTTTATTAATGATTCGACAAATGTAATGACATTCCAAAATGAATTAAGATGGAATGATATTGCCTTTCGTTAAGGTGTAAATCCTACGAATAATCAAAAGAAAAGTGTCTTAGATGGACTTACCATTTAAGACACTTTCTCATCATTCTCACTTATGAATGTGTTAGAATATTGCAGTATTTTTGCGTGTTGGATGGATAATGTGGTAACATGTACGTATATTTATAAGTACGTGTAGAATTGAGGTTTCGGTTGTGACAAAATACAGTAAAGTAAAACAAGCGATTAAGTCAAGAATTTTAGATGGGACATATGTACCTAATCAAAAAATTAATTCTGAAAATGAATTAATGAAGGAATTCGAAGTAAGTAGACATACTATTCGTATTGCGATTGGTGAATTAGTATCAGAAGGCTGGTTATATCGTGAGCAAGGTTCAGGTACTTTCTGTGCAGATAGGACGAAACAAGATAGAACACATTCCAATGATACGAAAACGATAGCGATTATTACAACATTTATTTCAGATTATATTTTTCCAAGCATCATACGTGGAGCTGAATCTTATTTAAGTGAGCGGGGTTATCAAGTTAGTTTATTTAGTACGAATAATAAAATCGAACATGAACAACGCATTCTTGAGAATATATTATCTCAACCTGTGGATGGCATCATCGTAGAGCCAACGAAAAGTTCATTTGCGAATCCTAATATTAACTATTATTTCAATTTAGAAAGAATGAATATTCCGTATATAATGATTAACGCTTTCTATGATGAGTTGGAGCCTGTTTGCTTATTAGTAGATGACGAAAAAGGCGGCTATTTGCAAACGGAGCATCTAATTAATCAAGGACATACCAATATTGTTGGCTTATTTAAGACGGATGATAATCAAGGGATCAAGAGAATGAAAGGGTACGTTAAAGCTCACCGAAAGCATCAAGTTTCTATTAATCCTCAAAATATTGTTACGTACTATTCTGAAGAAAAGCTTGAAAAGCCTGCAAAAGAACTAGAAAAGTTACTATCACAAAATGAGAAGCCGACGGCACTCGTTTGCTATAATGATGAACTAGCATTAATTTTACTCGATCTTTTACGAGCTAAAAAATTGCAAGTGCCTAAGGATATGTCAATTGTTGGTTATGATGATTCATTTCTCGCTGAAATTTCTGAAGTGAAACTAACGACCGTTAGTCATCCTAAAACGGAAATGGGCGAGCAAGCCGCTGAAATGATTATTCAAATGATTGAAAAAGAACAACGCAATAAAGAAACGCAGTCGTTGGAATCAATTGTTTACCATCCACAGCTAATCGTAAGGCAATCAACGACAGATATAAATTAAATGTAGTCATTAAAAGAATTCATCGTTCTTTTAATGGCTTTTTCATTTTTCAAGACTTGTTATAAAGAGAACTGAGCATAGTAATTTTTTTACTGATTATCTTGTAAATAAGCAAAAAAACGTATAAACTATTATTGTACGTACAACAATGAATATTAATTAACAATCTATTTTTTTGTTCGTATGATTAATGTTTTAGTAATTTAATTAATATTTAATGACTTGTAGGAGGATGAAGGGAAATGAAAACACAACATTATAAAAATCCACTAGTTGAACAGCGTGCCGATCCATGGGTATATAAGCATGAGGACGGTTATTATTATTTTACTGCTTCTGTTCCAGAGTATGACCGCATTGAGCTTCGTAGAGCTAAAACGATTAATGGATTGAGAGAAGCAGAGCCTGTTGTAGCTTGGAGAAAGCATGAAACAGGAATGATGAGTGCGAACATTTGGGCTCCAGAAATTCATTATATTGATGGAAAATGGTATATTTATTTTGCAGCAGCTCGAACAACTGAAACGAAAGAAGGATTGTTCGATCACCGTATGTTCGCTCTAGAAAATGAAGCTAAAAACCCACTTGAGGGTGAGTGGATCGAAAAGGGACAAGTGAAGACGAAATGGGAAAGCTTTGCCTTAGATGCTACATCTTTTGAACATAAAGGAGTACGGTATTACGTTTGGGCACAAAAAGATCCTGACATTGAAGGAAATTCTAATTTATATATTTCAGAAATGGAAAATGCTTGGACGTTAAAAGGGGAGCAAGTCATGATTGCGACTCCTGAATACGAATGGGAGAAAATTGGCTTTCTTGTAAATGAAGGGGCAGCTGTTTTAAAACGAAATGGCAAGATATTTATGACCTTTTCTGGAAGTGCAACAGATTATAATTATTGTATGGGTTTGTTAGTTGCAGATGAAGACAGTGATTTACTTGATCCGAAATCCTGGCTTAAGCTACCTGAACCAGTCTTTAAAACAAATGAAGAAACTGGACAGTATGGTCCAGGACATAACAGCTTTACAACTTCAGAAGATGGAAAAAATGACGTGCTAATTTATCATGCGAGAAATTATAAGGAGATTGAAGGGGACCCTCTGTATGACCCTAATCGTCATACTCGCGCCCAAGTGTTTAGTTATGATAAGAATGGCTTTCCTCATTTCAATGTCCCAGTTCGTGATGATGAAAGATAGTTATTAGGTTTGTCGTTTTTTAAAAGTAACCATTGTGTAAAGGCCGCTTAAAAAGAGACATTACGGATGGCACAGAAAAAGTTATAACCTAACGTTTTCAGTGCCATCGATTCCTTTCTTTTTTGTGGTCTTTTTGAATTGGGAGTTATAGATTTACATAATTTTCATGAAAGGTGGAAGGGCTTACAAGGCCTGCTTGAAATGAAAAAGATGTTGGAAACATTAAGTGATAAGTCTAAAGTATGTGATTGTGGTAATAACCATTATCATATTCCGATTGAGGATATTCAAATTGGAAAATATGTTTTTCAGAAAGCGTACTTTTATAGAAAATCGATTTTTGAAAGTAATGATTGTATATGATGAGAGAACAAAAGCAGTAGCAGGGGATGCTTTTCTGAAATTACTTGATCAAACGAACGTGCAGTATGAAACTTGTAAAATGCAAGCCGATCATCAAGGCGATGTAATCGCAGATGAAAAGGTGCTAGGGCAGCTATTAATTGAAGCGTCTATTGATGTTGAAGCTTTTGTTGCTATTGGTGCTGGAACCATTCATGATGTAACTCGTTTTGTCAGTTATAAAATGAAAACTCCATTCATCTCAATTCCTACAGCACCTTCTGTTGATTGGTTTAATTCTATGGGTGCTCCTATTGTTCAAAATGGTGTGAAAGTAACGTTTCAAACGCAAGCGCCTATAGCCGTTTTTGCTGATATTGATGTGTTAATGAGTGCACCTAAATCTATGGTAGCAGCTGGATTTGGTGATGTTCTTGGTAAAGTAACGTCCCTTTTTGATTGGCAGTTTGGTTACATCGTTAAAGGAGAACCATTTTGTCCGGTTGTTTTTGAGGCAACTGAGCAAGCATTAATCAGTTGTGTAGAGAATGTCGATTTCATTGCTGAGGGTCAGGAGAAGGGGATTAAGGTATTAATGGAGGCATTAATTCTCTCTGGACTTGCTATGCTTCTTTTCGGAAAGTCGCATCCCGCTTCTGGTGCTGAGCATCACCTCTCACATTATTGGGAAATGGAATTTTTGAAAGAGGGAAGGAAGCAGCTTCTTCACGGTGCAAAAGTTGGAGCTGCAACGATAGTCATTGCTTCTTTATATAAGAAATACTTGAATTATTCTTTTACTGGAGATGGAATCATAGCAAGTGAGAATGAAGCGAAAATTAAAAAGCTTTTGCAAGGCTTAATAGAACCAACTAAATTGCAGGACTTAATAAATCGAGTAGGTGGGAAAACAGCACCAGCTGATTTAGGGATTTCACAACGTATAGTTGATAATAGCCTTCAAGAAGCACATCTCCTTCGTGAGCGTTATACCTTACTTTATTATAATAATGTCTATAAAAAAGAAACACTATAATGTCTTTTTCTGTATGAATTGTCTAAGAACTCGGATCATTTTGGATTCGAGTTCTTTTTTGTTTGAAAGTTCTATGATGCTGAATCAATACTTGGTTTTTTTGTCAGAGGAATATAGAGCGGATTTGAAGCGAACTATCATGGGAACGCTCTTTAAGCACCAAATAGTCTCTCTTTTGTGAGACTTTGTCGACAGGCAAGATGGATCAAGATGAATTCTTTTTAAATAAGGTAGTATGTCTCGGAAAAACTGGGCAAATTACTTAGTACAACGATAAGAAAATGAAGCAAGCTGATCAATTTTATGGAAAAAAGTTAAATAAACGAGGGGGAAGTAACTTGAATAAAATATCAAATGTATTTTGGATAACTATTGCGATTGTATTTTCTGCCGTTATATTTGGAGTAGCGGCTCCAAATCGTTTTGAGAAATTGACAGGGAATATACAGGCCATTATTACTTCAGGGCTTGGTTGGTATTATTTAATACTTGTAACAGTCATTGTGATTTTTTGTATCTTTTTAATTTTTAGTCCTGTTGGAGCTATTAAGCTTGGGAAGGCGGATGAACGACCAGAATATTCAAAAAGAACGTGGTTTGCTATGCTATTTAGTGCAGGAATGGGTATTGGGTTAGTTTTCTGGGGGACTGCTGAACCGTTATCGCATTATTTGATACCCCCTTTAGCAGAAGGCTCGACTAATGAAGCTTTTAAAGAAGGGATGAGGTATACTTTTTTTCATTGGGGAGTTCACGCATGGGCCATTTACGCCATTGTAGCACTTGCTTTAGGATATTATAAATTTCGTAAGGATGAACCAGGTCTAATTTCCGCAACATTAAAGCCGGTACTCGGAAAGAGCATGGAAGGTTGGTTAGGAAATTTAGTTGATGTATTAGCAGTATTTGCTACTGTGGTTGGAGTTGCAACAACGCTAGGATTTGGTGCTGCTCAAATAAATGGTGGTTTGTCCTATTTATTTGGAATTCCAAATAGTGTACTCATTCAATTTATTATAATTGCAATAGTAACTGTTCTCTTTATGCTCTCTGCATGGACAGGGATAAGCAGAGGGATTCGTTATTTAAGTAACACAAATATGTTATTAGCTGTTCTTTTATTTTTGTTTGTATTCATACTAGGTCCTACAATTTTAAGCTTAAATATATTTACCGATACGATTGGAACATATTTACAGAGTATAGTGCGCATGAGTTTTCGAATTGCGCCTTTAAATGAAGAGCATAGAGGTTGGATCAATGGTTGGACGATCTTTTATTGGGCTTGGTGGATTTCATGGTCTCCATTTGTCGGAATATTTATTGCACGTGTTTCAAGAGGAAGAACGATTCGAGAGTTTATTATTGGTGTTCTGTTGCTTCCAGCACTTGTAAGCTTTTTATGGTTTTCGGTGTTTGGTACAGCCGCAATCAATATTCAAAGCGTTGGTGTAGACTTGTCACAATTTGCAACTGAAGAAGTTCTGTTTGCAGTCTTTAATGAATTGCCTCTTTCAACAACTTTATCAGTTATTGCGATCACATTAATTACTACCTTTTTTATCACTTCTGCTGATTCAGCTACATTTGTTCTTGGTATGCAAACAACTAATGGATCTTTAACCCCAGCTAATTCAGTTAAATTGACATGGGGAGTTGCTCAATCAGCGGTAGCGGTCATTTTGTTATATAGTGGCGGTTTACAAGCGCTACAAAATGCCCTCATTATTGCAGCGTTACCCTTCTCTTTTATTATGCTATTGATGATGATTTCTTTGTACCGTTCATTAGCAAGAGAAAAGAAAGAATTAGGTTTATTTTTCAATCCTCGTAAGAAAAAACTTGAGAAATAAAAAAGGTTTTAACTATACAACTTACGTTGAAAATGTTAGGTTTGTTCTAAAACGGATAGCTTTTGGAACAAACCTACTTTTTGCTTTCTAGATACAAAAGGAGAGAAGTTGTTTTTTTCTAATGAGAAGCGGATGGATCTTGTCGAATTGTCAGAAAATATTTGCCTGAATTCTTCTAGTTATGATACTATCAATAGTAGTGTGATTACATAGTGTAGTCACCAACGGGACTTAATGTGTCCGTGTGGGTCTGAGAGAGTCCCTGAATTTTAGGTTTGCATACATAAAATAAGGGAACAGTTTTTGGATAAGGAGATGATTTGATGATTGATGTTACAGATAGTCATTTACAATTGAGAAATGATGTAAAGAAGTTAGGTAATATCCTTGGAGAGATTCTAGTTCACCATGGTGGGATAGACTTATTTAATAAGGTGGAACTAATACGTGATTCGACTAAAAATCTTCGTAAAAACCATGATGAGGATTTATACAAAAAGCTAAAGGAAGAAATTCAAACATTACAGCCACCTGTACGCCAAAATGTCATTCGTGCATTTTCAGTTTATTTTCACTTAGTTAACATTGCGGAACAAAATCACCGCATCCGTAGACGTAGACAATATCAAATACAGGAAAATGGAGTCATCCAACCAGTATCGATTGAAAGTGCTGTTGCGGCGATTAAAGAGCATGGGTTTTCAGAAGAATACGTTCAAAAGGTGATCGATGATCTATCTATTGAACTTATCATTACAGCTCATCCGACTGAAGCGACTAAGAGAACGGTCTTAGAGATTCAAAAACGAATTTCTTATATTTTACAACAATTCGACAACCCTACTTTAACGCAGAAGGAAAGAGAAGCGTTAGATGAAGATTTATATAATGAAGTGACGGCATTATGGCAAACAGACGAATTGCGTCATCGTAAGCCAACGGTTATTGATGAAGTGAAGAATGGTCTTTATTATTTTGATCAAACGTTATTTGACGCATTACCTGATATTCATCAAGAGTTAGAAGATAAATTGGAGGAATACTATCCAGATGCAAAATGGTCTGTGCCTAATTTCCTTCACTTTGGGTCTTGGATTGGTGGAGATCGAGATGGGAATCCAAATGTCACACCAGAAATTACATGGGAGACATTAAAGTTACAACGTGATCTCGTACTTAAAAAGTATGAACAGTCTGTTGTTGATATCATGAAGCGTTTCAGTCATTCAACTTATCGAGTAGCAGTTAACGATGATTTAGCAAAGTCAGTTGAGTTGGAAGAATCACTTTATTTGAATGATGATGAATTATGGCCTGTTGAATCAGAAGTATATCGCCGTAAATTTGCGATAGTGTTGAAAAGAATTCGTGAAGTAGGAAAATCTGATAAGGGTTATAATAATGCCGAAGAATTACTAGATGATTTAATTTTAATTAAGAAGAGCGCTGAAAAGCATCAACCTTCAGGGCGAAAGCTTCGTCTTGTTCGTAAATTAATTAGACAAGTAGAACTTTTCGGTTTCCATTTAGCGACATTGGATATACGGAATCATAGTGGTGAGCATGAATCAGCTATTGCTGAATTATTAAAAGTTGTTAATATAACAGAAGACTACAAAAGCTTACCAGAAGAAGAAAAGTTAAAGATTCTTGAGAGTGTATTAACAGAACCTCGTCCCGTACTTTTATTAGAAGAGGATTACTCAAAAGAAACGAGGGAAGTATTAAAAGTATTTAATATGATTAAGCAAGCTCATAAAGAGTTTGGAACTCGTTCAATTCAAGTTTACCTTATAAGTATGACTCAAGCATCGAGCGACTTGCTTGAAGTACTAGTTCTTGCTAAGGAGGCCGGCATTTACCGTCTTTATGCCGATGGTAAGGTTGAAAGTGGTCTAAATGTAGCTCCGTTGCTTGAAACCGTCGATGATTTAATTGCTGGACCAGCTATTATGAAAACATTATTTGAAATGGACGTGTATCGTAACCATATTAACGAACGTGGCGATCATCAAGAAATTATGCTTGGCTATTCTGATGGTAGTAAAGACGGAGGAACGTTAACGGCTAATTGGAAATTGTTTAAAGCACAACAAGAAATCCATGACATGGCTAAAGAATTTAATATAGGTTTGAAGTTTTTCCATGGTCGTGGAGGGTCACTAGGCCGTGGTGGCGGTCCGTTGAATCGCAGTATTCTTTCTCAGCCAGCTGAAACGTTGAATGATGGTGTCAAAATTACCGAGCAAGGTGAAGTACTGTCTTCTCGTTACTTATTAAGAGATATCGCTTATCGTAATCTAGAACAAGCCGCATCTGCATTGTTAGAAGCATCTGCGAAAGTATCAAAGAATTCTGAGCAAGGACATTTCCGAGAAAAGTCTTGGGAAGAAGCGCTTGAGGAAGTCTCTAAAAAAGCTTTAGCAAAATATCAGTCATTAGTATTTGGTGACAAAGATTTCTTAACATATTTTAATCAAGCAACACCTTTAAAAGAATTAGGTGCGTTGAATATCGGCTCCCGGCCTATGAGTCGTAAAAATAGTCAGCGCTTTGAGGATTTACGAGCTATTCCTTGGGTGTTTGCATGGACGCAATCACGTCAAATGATTCCTGCGTGGTACGCAGCTGGTACTGGTTTAGAAGCATTTACATCAGCTAGCAAAGACAACCTAGATTTATTGCAAACGATGTATAAGAAATGGCCATTTTTCCAATCGACAATTAATAATTTACAAATGGCTCTTGTTAAAGCTGACCTAACAGCAGCGAGAGAATATCTACAATTAGTTCAAGATAAGGAAATGGGTGAACGGATTTTTAATGATATTTCGGACGAATATCACCGTACACGAAATGTGTTGCTTGAGATAACGGGTAATAAAGAATTACTTGAGCATACACCTGCGATCAAAGAATCCGTTCAACGCCGTAACCCTTATGTTGATCCACTTAATTTTTTACAAGTTGATCTTATTAAGAAGTTGCGTGAGTTAGAGGATGATGCACCTGATGAATTGTTAACAGAAGTGCTGTTAACGATCTCTGGTGTAGCTGCTGGACTAGTGAATACAGGTTGATTCATTCATGCGAAGAACTGTTAAAGGGCATCCTTTTAACAGTTCTTTTTGTTTGAGAGTCTGCATTGCCTTCTAAAGTACGTAAAGTCACTGTACGAATTATATATATGATAGCTCAACTTTTATTGTTGTTGAATAATATCCATTTACAGCAGAGACTATGCTCCTTTGGTCAATTATTTTCAAAAATGTTATCTTTCAGAAAAAAGAGTACAAAAGGATAAGCATAATGGTTTATGTTTTTTAGTTTTTCATGTACCGATGGTTTTATTCATACTTACTTAGATGCTCACTTTTATTACCAGTTATAAACGTTTTTCTAAGAATCATAATAACTATGTACCATATCAAACACAGTTGGGGGAATGGTTAATGCACCAGCAGCAGATGAGTGGAAATATGAATCCGATGAATATGAATGCAAATATGATGAATTCATCCCAAGGTTCGATTACTCAATCTCAGCAAATGAGTCCGCAAATGAACCATGGTGGTCATGAAGTTTTCGATTTGCATGAGGTTTTAACTGGGATGATTAATGTGTTGGATTCTTATATGATGTTTCGGACACATGTAAAGGATCAAGAATTAATGGATATTTTAGATCGTCAGTATTCATTTATTCTTGACCAATATAATATAACATGTGAATGTTTCCAAACAGGGCAGGATCCATCTCATCATACGAAAAAATATATGATGAGACAAAGTAATCAAATTGCATACGGGATCAAGCCAGCTCAGCCGAAAAAGCCGAAGCAATCAATGTCAGAAATAAATGACCAAGGTATAGCTGGGCATATGCTAGGTTTAATTAAATCAAACGCTTCTATACTAACGATGAGTTCGTTGGAAGTTACTAACCCTGTTATACGTCGTGTGTTAGCAGATACGGTGCCGAATTATATTGAGATGGCTTATGAGGTTTTCTTATATCAAAATAAGCAACATCAATATCAAGTTCCTCAATTATCTCCACAAGATATGAGTGCTATGACTCAAAGCTTTACGCCTGTCATGAATCAACAAACAATGTCGAGCATGACGATGCAGTAGCAACTATCAGTCAAGATGAAGGTATCCTTTAAGGACTAATTCTTAAAGGATACCTTTTTTATTTTTTTCGTACAAATGTTTAATGGACATGAAGATGGACTTGTATTTGTATCATCCAAAAAATTGCTCCGACTCTTTATTTTTTGCTTCACCATACCATTTTTTCATGCATTAATTGAGTAAATGCAAGGTAGGAAATCCGTTTCCAATTTTTTAAATGGTTTAAATGATTTCGTATAGAGACTTTTCATAGCTTCACTGGAGATGATAGCTGTTTGCTATAACGTATGTTTTCGAAGGAAGTTGGTATATGTCTTATTTATTGTGAAAAGACGTTATTCGGTTTAAGACTATTTAAACAAATAAAAAAAGCCTACTGAGGCATAAGTGCTTCTTCAGTAGGCTTATAGTCTATTGCCTATAATGCTCGTAAATCGCTGCGACGGTCTTTTTAGAGATGATCGTATCTTCAAAAGTAGGAGATTCTCTAACCATATCTTTATCGACATCAATGGTTATCGCTTGATCAAAGACATTCAATTCTGTAATAGACTCAATCGCCACAAGTCGGGATTCTTGTTCTTGCTCCATATCTATTTCTACATATTTCACTTTCCAGGTTTCAGGACATACAAGCATATCCTCGACTTTTCCTATTTTTCCTTCTTTACTATGAACCGTATACCCTCTCGTTTCATCGACACTTCGAAGTGGATTAGAATCCTCTTTGCGCAGTTGTTCATCTTCGTCTTTCTCGGTTGGTAAATCGTCTATAACTGGTGCAAGAGGTATTGGGCGTTGTCCAGTTGGATGACTCTCTATTGGTCCATGGCCTGCCATTGGACGTGCAACATGCCAGCCGTAATGAGTGAACAGTCTATCCTCAAAGTCGGATGTGATTGGTCCGTCATCACTTGGCTTCGGACTGTTTTTAATCATTTCTTTTGTTAATTGTACGCTTATATGCTTTTCATGTAAATCTGTTGCGCGGAACGACTCTGGGTGAAGTAATACTTTTCCACCAAACATCCAAGTGCGTGTGTTTCCGACAAGGTATCTAACATTAAATGTTTTTGCTTCAAAATAAATATCATCAATTTTTCCTAACTGACCATCGGTTGCCTTCATTGAAAATGATTCAAGTTCACTAGCTTTTATAATCATTTAAATCCTCTCCTCGTTAATGGTATAGTAAACCATTCCCGCAAGCAGAAGTTTTAAACATTTCATATTTTTTATGAATTATTACTTTAAATCCTTACACTTGAACCCTTGTTGATGTAACATTTTTGCTATATCAGGAAAGTTACCATTATAGTGATGGTTTTGGTAAAAGCCTGCTACTCTTTTCGTCCAACTTGTTTGTCTTTGTCCATTTGAACGCTCTTTAGTAAATCCTTCATAATTTTTGTTGTATTGTTCAACCATTGCAGTTTGGTCAGCATGATATGTTTCTTTATGATAAAAGGCTTCAATTGGTAGTCGTAAATTCTTCCCTGGATCATTTTGCCCGTATCCGATACAAAGACCTGAGATCGGAATGACATACTTAGGTAATTGAAGAAATTCAATGACGTCTAGTGGTTTTTTACGAATACCACCAATACATACCGTTCCTAAATGATAGGATTCTGCTGCCACTATCGCATTTCCTAAGGCAATCCCAACATCTGTTGCGCCCACAATCACACTGTCAATGTCTTCTACTGCTTCAAAAGCTACTCCTTCAAGTTCACTTGCGATTTTCGCACGGTGAAAATCAGCGCAAAAAACAAGGAATACAGGGGCTTGACGAATATGATCTTGATTTCCACATAATTCTGCTAGTTTATTTTTCCGTTCGATATCTGTAACGGCGATCACAGATACTTGCTGCCCATGAATCCATGTAGGAGCAGATTGTGCTGCTTTTATAATCGCTGATAATTCTTCTTCTTTAATCATTTCATTTGAATATTCTCGGAATGAACGATGGTTTGTGAGCGTTTGTACAACTTCATTCATGAAAAAAACTCCTTTACTAAGTAGTGACTAGTTACATTCGATGGGATTTCTTAACGATGATAAGTGTACTAAACGTACTTTATGATTTCAAGAAACGTGCATTCCGTGTATGATGAAAATGTATAGAAAGGAGTAGAGGATAAATGAATAGTGCTGCTATTGTTCTAGATATGGATGGAACATTGCTAACTAATGCAAATGAAATAACGGAGCCGTTAAAAGACATAGTTGAGCAAATACGTCAACAAGGCATCTATGTCTTTATTGCAACAGGAAGAACGATGAAAGAAGCACAGGATGTGCTGCCTCGCGACTTTAAAGTAGATGGCTTTGTGACAGCGAATGGGATGAGTGTTTCGATTGGTGAGAAGCAATTAGTTGAACATGTCCTCCCAAAACAAGTCGTAAGTGAGGTAGCATCTCTTGCTAGAAAGAAACAGGTTTATTATGAAGTTCATCCGACGCAGGGGCAGAGATATGTACTTAAGAAAGATTATCAAATGCTATTTGATCATTTAGTGGAGCCAAAGCCTGCTTCTGTTGAAGAAAATGAATGGTTTTCTCGACATGAGGAATTTAATAAAGAAATTCAATGGGTCGATGAATTGCTGTATTCAAACGTCATAAAAATGTATTTCTTTAGTCGGGATCGATTACGAATGGATGAGTGGAAAGAGGAGCTTTCCGTACTACAGAAGGACAATGATTTTTCAATGTTTTCATCTACTAATCATAATGTTGAAGTGACTGTAGCTAATATATCGAAAGCGACAGGTGTCCGTAAATTGCTTGAATATGTTGAAATTCAACGAGATCAAGTAATAGCGGTTGGAGATGGAGAAAACGACTTACCTTTATTTGAGTATGTCGGTTATCCTGTTGCGATGAAAAATGGAGCACATGTCGTGCAGAGGGCGGCAAAAGAGGTGACACGCTTTACGAATGAAGAGGATGGCTTGTATCATTTTCTTAAAGAAACCTTTCTGTCTTGAACGACCCTCCACTTAATTTTCTCGGGAAATTTAAAGTGGGGATCCCTATGAGCATTAGTAGTATGGGTAGACTCTGCCTGTAAATCCCCTCGGGTGTAACGAATACAATCGTTGCCCAAAGCATATGTATAAGCGTTATAGACTGAATGAGGAGGGTGAATATGAGCTCTTTACAAAGAATCACAAACGGTCAACTAATAACGGTTTTTGGTCAAGCAACTGAGACGGGAACTCCTAATAAAGCACAAGCATTGTTAGGAAGTGTGACGGAGAATGAACAAGTTCGTGTAGCGCAAGCAGAAAGCAGTGAAAGAATAGCAAATATCGTTTATCAATTAGAGATGCTCGGTATCTCAAAAGAAAACATACAGACTGATACGTATCGCGTTTCTCCAGAGTATGACTTTATTGATGGAAAACAAGTATTTCGGGGATATCGTGTGACTCATTTATTAAAAGTAGATATTGATTCAATAGATTTAGTCGGAACGGCGATCGATGTAGCAGTTGAAGCAGGTGCCAATTCCATTGTTTCGATCTCATTTTTATTAGGCGATCCATCAACCCTTTATGAACAAGCTTTGAGTAACGCTCTTGTAAATGCTAAAAGGAAGGCTGAAGTTATGGCTACGACGATGGGTGCGACGCTCCAGCCTCTTCCGTCTCGTGTTGTGGAAGTGGTGGAATCTCCTGTTCAACCTTATCGATCACCTGCTGTTTTAGCAGCGTATAGTGAAGGAACACCTATCCAAACAGGAGATTTGTCTATACATGCAAATGTTGAAGTCGATTATCATTTTCGTTCATAATTCTTTTTATCTTTAGATGTATGTTCTTTTTTGGTTTGTTCTTTGTTTGGACGAAAGTAGGTATTAGGAGTTGGGTCTTGTTTCGTATTTGGACGGTCTTGTCTAGCATACCAACTTATAATTTTCATTCTATCACCTCATTTAGCATCTTTGTCCTATCATTATGTTCAATCTTTCTCGCCTATGCATTCTTTATAAACAAAAAGTAATGATGCCCTCTTGCGATCGAAAGTATGTTCGTTTAAAATAAGAACATACTTTCGATATTTAGGGGGCGTTTTTATGGATATGAAACAAAATGAGTTACTACAACGAGGAAATAAGTTGTGGGAAATGAAGTTTGTTTTACCAGAGCATAAGAAAGAGCTTGTTAATTGGAAAGAAGAGCAAAATAAAGTCTCACGTCCACAATTAGATGAACAAGAGCTACTGGAAATCGAGAGGAAATTGATATATTCGTTGTATCATCATGAACCGTTGCAAATCGTTTATTGGGAAGATGGCTATTTACATGAAACGATCACTGTCATTATGCAAATTGAATATCAACAAAAACGAATACGCTGTAAAAATAAAGATGGGATTCTCGCCATTCAGATAGAACAGCTGAAACAAGTTGATGTATGATCTATTTAAAGAGGTCATTCAAAAGGTCTAATTTTAAGAGCACCAAAAAAGTTGTTTTTTAACTTTTTTTGGTGTTTTTGTACAAATGTTCTTAAAGGATGATTAGAAATGTTAAAAAAAGGGAAATAGGCATTAATGGAGGAGTGATAGCAGTGGAAGGAAAGATATATATTAATGGAGAATGGTTAGGTGAGCAGCTACCGCAATTGAAAGTAATGAACCCGGCAACGAATGAGTGCATTGGTACGATCAAACAAGCCGGGATAAGTGAAACTAAGACTGCCATTGTAGCTGCGAATGAGGCATTTAGGACATGGTCGAAAAAAACGCCTCATGAACGATTTCCTTTACTCATGGAATGGCATGATTTAATACTTCAAAATAAGCAATCATTAGCAAAAACAATTACAGAAGAGATGGGTAAACCAATAAAGGAATCAATAGGTGAAATTGAGTACGCGGCTTCATTTATTTCATGGTTTGCTGAGGAGGCAAAACGTATCTATGGTCGAAGTATTCCCTCACGTGCTAGGAATAAACGAATTCAAGTGATGAAGCAGCCAATTGGCGTCGTTGCAGCGATTACACCTTGGAACTTCCCTGCGGCTATGCTAACAAGGAAAATGGCACCTGCATTAGCATCTGGTTGTACGATTGTCGTTAAACCGGCTGAAGAAACTCCTTTAACAGCTATAAAATTAATAGAGTTAAGTAAGGAAGCTGGCATCTCAGATGGGGTGATCAATTTAGTCACAGGAGATGCTGAAGCGATCGGAAAAGAATTAACAACTAACTCGATTGTGAGAAAGCTAACCTTTACTGGATCAACGGAAGTTGGAAAGCTACTCATGCAACAAAGTGCAGAAACAATGCAAAATCTTTCGTTAGAACTAGGTGGACATGCTCCTGCCATTGTATGTGAAGATGCGAAAATAGATGAAGCAGTCAATGCGGTGATCGCTTCAAAGTTTAGAAATGCAGGTCAAACGTGTATATGTGTAAACCGTGTATACGTTCAACATACTATTTATGAAGAATTTATTACGAAACTCATACAAAAGGTTGCGAAATTAAAAGTAGGACGAGGCTTAGATGAACAGGTACAAGTTGGACCATTAATCAATAAGAAAGCGTATGAAAAAGTAAAATTACATATTGATGATGCGACGAGAAGAGGGGCGACTGTAAGAGTAGGTGGCGACGGATATGTAGATAAGGGATATTACTTTCAACCGACAGTTCTAATCGATGTGACCGATGATATGCTCATTATGAAAGAAGAAACCTTTGGGCCTGTCATTCCTGTTACTTCGTTTCAATCAGATGAGGAAGCGATTAGTCGGGCGAATCATAGCTGTTATGGATTAGCTGCGTATTTCTTTACAGAAAGTATGGCAAGAGGGCTTCACATTGCAGAAGAATTGGAGTATGGCATTATCGGTTGGAATGACGGAGCACCATCGATGGCGGAAGCGCCGTTTGGTGGAATGAAAGAGAGCGGAATAGGAAGGGAAGGAGGGACAGAAGGGCTTGAAACTTATTTAGAAACGAAATATATTTCATTAGGCATATAGATATATGATACAAAATTAATAAAAGCTAAAGAGAATTGTGTGTTATTATATATAGGTCTAATTGTATTATATTTATAGAACTAGTAATATTTTAAATAAATGTAAATAATCAGTAGAGGATGAGAGATACGTGAGAAGGCAATGGCAATATATCATTATTTTTACTTTTTTTATAGTTGCTTCTGTGTTTTTTTACTTTTTTTTATTTAATGAAGAAGAAGCCGATGTGGAAGTGGCGAATAACAACCTTGAAGAAGATGCAAAAAAAGATGAAGAAGCTGTTCAAGATGATAGGGAGAAAGATGATATTGAATTAACAAATATAAACATTGATTATATTGAAACAGATGTACAAATTGCTTATCAAGAAGGTCAAGAAGAAGTAGCGAACGAATTAATTGCTAAGCAGCACGAATATTTAAATGAATTAGCAGGTTGGGGAAATGCAGAAGTGTTAAGTTTTGAAGAACTGGTTGAGAGTAAGCAGTGGTTACAATTGAAGGATGATATTCAATGGCTGTACGAAGAAGGGTTTGATCATTCTTTAGTTGTGAACGACATGATGAGCGCAGAACAATTTGTTCGAGTAGCTGAAGCGGGTGACCGAATGTCGATTCGCTATATTCATCGAATTTTTCATGATTTAGATGCATCTATTAATGAAAGACAAGTCGATAGAGTATGGGGAGTTACAAATGCGTTCGGAACGAACCGTCAACAGCAAGAAGTGGTCAATTATTTAAGCAATACTCAATAAAATTTCATATTATGCTATACTAAAAGGAATGAAAAGATAGAAATGAGCAGATGATATGAACGTTTTTCAAAAGCAAAAAATAGTAGGTGAGCGTATAATCAAAACCGCGGTAGCTGTTTTTATAACAGCTACCGTATGTCATTTTCTTCATTTACCTTATGTGTTTGCCGTTATTATTGCGATTGTCACCATTGAACCGACGGCAGCGGCATCCATTAAAAAAGGAGCTGTGCGCTTTCCAGCAGCGTTAATTGGAGCTGCGCTTTCAATGACATTCACGTTTTTATTCGGACAAACCCCAATTACATATACATTAGCGGCATTTTTCACAATCTATGTTTGTCATAAATTAAAACTAGACGACGGTGCGCTGATTGCAACGATTACAGCTGTTGCGATGATTCCGATTAGTCATGATCAATATTTCCTTTCATTTGTAGAAAGAGCGGGTACAACAACAATTGGCTTATTTGTCTCAACGCTAGTCAATTTAACAATCCTGCCTGCTCATTTTTTGAAAGATATAAGCAAACGAAACAAAGAATTATTGCAACGTTTAGCTATTTTATTGGAACATCAAATAAATGACCTTATCGAACAGAGGAAATATCATAACTCAAATAGAAAAGGGGCCTACAGAGAATTGACAGCATCATTATCAAGAAATGAGTTGCTATGTCAATATCAAAAAGACGAATGGAAATATCATCGCCATTCGATCAAAGAACAACGATACTATATTATCGAACGTAGTAAGCTCGAGCATATCCAGCAGATTCATTATTATATTGGTCATTTATTAACGATACCATACGGATCATTTCGAACGAATGAGGCCGATTTAATCGAACTGAAAGCAGTAATGAAATTAATCATAGAAAGGTTAAATTTTCCTTCAGAACGAGTTAAGGATAGCTACTTAAATCATATCCACTATATTGAACAAGCCTTTTGGGAATCAGAAGAGGCGAGCTCTTCCGTTAAAACAAGAGAAGAGAATCATCCATTTTCAAATGAAAAGATGATTCTGTTCGTTCTTTTGTCTATTGATGATGAATTAAAAGAGATTACTAAACTGGAAAATAAGAAAAAGCAAATGAAGGGAATGAAATAGGAATGGACATATATGACGGTGTACACTTTTGGTCAAGGAGAAGTGTATACAAACCAGGCTCGCAGCTTAACGAAACGACCATACAGAAGGTAGAACAACAATTAGGGTATAGCTTACCTCAATCGTATATCAATTTAATGAAAAAACAAAATGGTGGTGATTTAGTATACCGTTATTTTGTATTTGAAGATGGTGAAGCAATAATTGTTCCTTATTTGTTCGAATTAGATGAAGAGAGTGGAGTCGGGATGTCACGAATATTTTTAGAACAATGTGATTTACCTGAGGAGTTGGTGTTGTTAACGGGCGATTTGGATGCATGGATTGCCTTAGATTATCGACAGGAAGAACCGACGATTGTTTATTTAATACAAGATGAAAATGGCATATGGGAACAAATAGAATTAGCTCAATCATTCTCAAAATTTATTAATCGTTTGATGAAAAAATAACGATTAGATACTTTACAAATTAATGAAGAGAAACTGCCTCTAAGGAAAAACTTAGAGGCAGTTTCTCGTATTATATAAGCTAAAAAATAGCTTGCGATATTTTAGTGAGAGTAATAATGAAGTTGTTAACAATTTGTTAGGTTATAAGATTGATATAATTACTTTATTAATTCATTTACATTGTGAAGATATTATTTTATAATTAACTAACAATAAAATAACTAAACTAACAAGCAAGCTTGCGACTTCAACAGACTCGCATTCATTTGTTTGAAAGGGAGCGATTTTTACTTGAGTATAAGGAGAAGTTCAAAACTGCTAACTGATTGGAAATTTAAAATGAGCGAGGATAAGTACTGGCTGCCTGCTCATGTCCCTGGCTGTGTTCATACAGATTTAATAAAAAATGGTAAGATAGAAGACCCTTTTTATGGGAAGAATGAGCTAGGTATTCAATGGATTGATAAAAAAGATTGGGAATACGCTACGACATTTGATCTAGATCCACAATTAGTGAATGCTCAGCATGTAGAACTGGAGTTTGCAGGATTGGATACGTATGCTGAAGTATACCTAAACAATGAGCATATTTTGTCTGCGGATAATATGTTCCGTACATGGAAGGTGGATGTTAAAAAGTATGTGAAGGAACGTGAAAATAAATTACGTGTTTATTTTCGTTCGCCGATAAAAGAAGATCTTCCTAAGCTTGAACAATTGGGTTATCAATTGCCAGCAGCAAATGACCATTCCGAAGATGGTGAATTAGGCGACAAAAGAGTAAGTATATTTGCTCGTAAAGCACCTTATCATTATGGCTGGGATTGGGGACCACGTTTTGTGACAAGTGGTATTTGGAAAGAAGTTAAGCTAGTTGCGTGGGAAGAACTCCACATAACTGATTTATATATTCGCCAAGATGAGATAAGTAAAAGCGCTGCTCGCGTAACGGCAATGATAGATATAGAAGCAAATGATTCATGGGAAGGAACATTAAAATTAACGACTGACGGAATTTCAATTGAACAATACGTAACACTCTATAAAGGGTTGAATCAATTAGAAATACCTTTAACTATTGAGAATCCTAAGCTATGGTGGTCAAGAGGATTAGGGGAACAGCATTTTTACTTTTTTACGCTATCATGCGAACAAACTGAAAAAATTGTGGCAGAAAAAACTGTAAGAACAGGATTACGAACGATCAACGTCATTAGAGAAAATGATGCAAGTGGTCAGTCATTTTATTTTGAGTTGAACGGAGTACCCATTTTCACAAAAGGAGCTAATCATATTCCGAATGATAGCTTTGTAACAGAAGTAACGTATGACCGTTATAAACATGAAATTGTCAGTGCTACTGAGGCGAATATGAACATGCTTCGAGTTTGGGGTGGGGGTATTTATGAATATGACGCTTTCTATGAACTTTGTGATGAACACGGTATTTTAGTTTGGCAAGATTTCATGTTTGCTTGTAGTATGTACCCAGGGAATACTGAATTTTTAGCTAGTGTGAAAGCCGAGGCTATTGATACAGTAAAACGCTTGCGTAATCATCCATGTATGGCGATTTGGTGTGGAAACAATGAAATCGATTCAGCGTGGGCACACTTTGTTGAAGATGCAGGTTGGGGATGGAAACAAGATTTTACGAATGAACAACGTGAGAAAATTTGGAGTGATTATGAAGCGATCTTTCATGAGTTGCTTCCAAGTGTTGTTGAAAGCTTAGCACCCGATGTATTTTACTGGCCATCATCACCGATGCAAGCTATTACAAACAATGAAGATCAGCATGCAACGACGACATCAACTAAGGGGGATATCCACTACTGGGAAGTGTGGCATATGCAAAAGCCTTTCAGCGAATATAACACACATGTTGGACGCTATATGAGTGAATATGGATTTCAATCATTTCCCGAACTGAAAACAGTCAAGTCCTATACACCTGATAATCAATTAGCGTGGGAGTCTGACGTAATGCTACACCATCAAAAAAATGGAGATGGAAATTTCCTGATTAAGCAATATATGGATATGTATTTACCAGAGCCTAAAGATTTCCCATCTTTTCTATATATGAGCCATGTTTTGCAAGCCGAAGGAATTAAAAGTGCGATTGAAGCACATCGTCGTCATAAACCATTTTGTATGGGCACATTATATTGGCAAATGAATGACTGTTGGCCTGTCGCATCTTGGTCTAGTATGGACTATTATGGTCGATGGAAAGCATTACATTATTTTGTCAAGAAAAGCTTCAAAGATGTAGTGTTATCGATAGATGGAACGGATGAGGAAAAGGTCCATATTCATTTAATTTCCGATAGCATTGAAGATGTGCTTGGTACATTGGACTTGCACGTAATGAAGTTTGATGGGGAAACTATCTTTTCAACAACGCGAGATGTAAAGGTTAAAGGTAATACAGCTCAAAATATATATTCAGTAACGATTGAAGATTTCATTAAAGAATATGAGCGAAATGATATTGTTCTAGTCGCGAAGCTTATAACTGACAAAGGAATTATTGATGTGAAGGAGCATTACTTTGTACACAGTAAAGATCTACAGTTAGTTGATCCAGAAGTTAAAGTGAAACGATTAAGTGATTCGGAATTTGCATTAACATCAAACGTATTGGCGAAAAATGTATACCTTGAAGCAGAAGAAGAAGGTATATTTACAGATAATTATTTTGATTTGTTACCAGGTGAAACAAAGGTTATAACGTTTAAAGAGATCGGTAAACAAAGCTTTGTTCCGAAACGCTTAGACACGCTTCATGTGAGTTCGATGTTAGATCATATAAAATAAAACACGATGAGATGATAGTGTTCATTAAAAAGACCATTGGAAGGTGGAAATTCAACCATTTTCCAGTGGTTTTTAGTTACTAATGATCATTTCGTATGACTCTTTTATAACAAGCATAATAATGGTATGATCAAAAGTGGTGAAAAAATGACTTAGAAATAAAAGTATTCTAATTAACTGGAGGATAACGTGAGAAATCTCATCGTATCAATGGTGATTCTATTCGTTTTGTCAGGTTTGGTAGCCTGTCAAAGTATAAATACCATACAACCTAATTTATCATTTCAAGATGAAAGGCTAGAAAATTTAATAGATAAGATGATCAGTGAAGAAGCGAATACGGATAGCTCATTCAAAAATGAATTACATGCAATAAAAAAGTTAGATTTGTCAGATTACGGAATTGCTAATCTTGAGGGGATTGACGTTCTAGAAGGTTTGGAAGAAATCATTCTAACTGGAAATGAACTAGAGAGCTTAGAACCATTACTTGCGTTACCTAACCTTTTAGTTGTTAACTTGGAAGGAGTTTCAATTGATCGTTCTGAAGGTTCCAATGACCTAAGCGTTATTCAAGCATTACTAGAAAATGATGTAGAAGTGCTTTATGATGATGATGATGAGCAGATTTTTTCAAAAGGATTATTATTTGAAGTAGAAAATAATAACAGCAAAATTTATTTGTTTGGCTCGATTCATATAAATAGTGATGAGCTATTTCCTTTGCATCCTGAAATTGAAGATGCATTTAATCAATCAGATCAAGTTGCTTTTGTCGTGAATGTAAATGAAAAAGATGAAGTAGCCATTATGCAAGCGATGGTTGAGCTAGGAGTCTATAATGATGGTACTTCATTAGAAAACCATATTTCAGCAGAATTGTATGATGATTTAATTTCATTTATAGGCAACTATGAATTAGAAGAAGAAGCGATTACGAGATTCAAGCCTTGGGCAGTGGCTGACATGCTTCAATCCATATTAATTGAAAATTATGGGTACTCAAATAGAAAAAGTATTGACCAATATTTTCTAATGAAGGCCGAAGAAGCACAAAAGCCTGTCATGAGCTTAGAGCATTTCAAAGATCAAATGATTTTAAGTAATGAAATCGATTTAGAACAACAAGAACGTTTATTAGAGCAAACATTGAATAGTATTCAAGACTCCGGAAAAGTTCGTTCTAACTTGGAAACGATGTGGGTGACATCACAAGCTGAAGAATTGGCTGGATTACGAGATAGCCAAAAATATAGAGATCTAGATACGAGTCCTTTTTCATTAGCATTGGTGGAAAAACGTGATCAACAAATGACAGAAAAATTAGAAGAAATTCTCAAGGAAGAGCAAGAAGTGACTACTTTTGTCGTTGTGAATACCCTGCATTTAATTGGTAACGGGAATATAACGGAATTGTTAGAAGACAAAGGTTATCGCGTTAACCATTTGCTAGTAGACTAAACTTTATAGAAGAGGCTAGGACACAACAAAAGTGTTTAGCAGAGCATCCGAACATCTCGAATACGGTAGGTAAGTATATTTCAGGAGTGGCTTATTTGCGCCGCTATGACTTGTTATGTTGCTCATGTGTGAGAAAGCTTATGTCCTAGCTTCTTTTTCCTTTTTATGTTTGGGGTTGTATGAAAAACGTAATATCCTACTTTTCTTATTGGGAATTTTACGATAAAATGATTTTGGAACTGAAAAAGATTGAAATATTACGATTTGAGGAGTGGAACTATGGGAAAAGTTTTTATTTTTGGGCATAAGAATCCTGATACAGATACGATCTGTTCTGCCATTGCCTATGCTGAACTGAAGAAGCAATTAGGATTAGATGTAGAGGCAGTTAGGCTTGGAGACACAAATGGTGAAACGAATTATGCGTTAAAACAATTTAATGTTGAAGCACCTCGTCTAGTAGAGAATGTATCCAGTGAGGTGGATGAAGTTATTTTAGTTGATCATAACGAAAAACAACAAAGTGCGAATGATATTGATCAGGTTCGTGTCTTAGAAGTCATTGATCATCATCGAATCGCAAATTTTGAAACGAGCGATCCCCTATATTATCGTGCAGAACCGGTTGGTTGTACAGCAACGATATTAAATAAACTGTATAAGGAAAATGGTGTGAACGTTAAGAAAGAAATTGCAGGCCTCATGTTATCTGCGATTATTTCTGATTCTCTTCTTTTTAAATCACCAACTTGTACGGAAGAAGATGTTAAAGCTGCTCGTGAGTTAGCTGAAATTGCAGGAGTTAATACAGAGAATTACGGATTAGACATGTTAAAAGCGGGTGCTGACACTAGTGATAAATCGGCGAAAGATCTTATCACACTAGATGCAAAAGAATTTGAAATGAATGGCAAAAAGGTTGAAATTGCACAAGTGAATACAGTAGATACGGATGATGTATTTGCACGTCAAGCTGAGTTAGAAACAGAAATTCAATCTGTTGTGAATGAAAAGAATTTAGATTTATTTTTACTTGTTGTAACGGATATTCTGAATAATGACTCAGTTGGTTTAGCCGTTGGACAAGCTCAATCAGCCGTTGAGAAAGCATTTAATGTTTCTTTACAAGATAATAAAGCATTACTTGAAGGTGTAGTTTCACGTAAGAAACAAGTTGTACCCGTGTTAACGGCTGCATTCTAAGAGACAATGGTGCTCACTAAGAAGAAGCTCGCAAAGGTGAGAAGTTTGATTTTTTATTTTTTGGTGGCTCAACTCCATGATTTTCTTAGTGAGCTTTAGTAAACGAGTTCTAGGTCGAATCCTACCGTTTTATTATAGGATTGACATTGTATACTTATTTCGGTATGATATATCTATTAAATTACATATCTTCCTAAAGGGGAGTAGCTTTTACAATAATGTCGTCATTACAGAGTGCAGACTCTCGGTATTATTGGCAACTTGCATATTTGTTGTTAGCAAGACCTTTACGCTACAGTAAGGGTCTTTTTCTGTGCTTTTTTAGACCTTTACCTAATGGTAAGGGTCTTTTCTTTTTGTGCTTAAAGAACTTAAAGAGATTGGATGAAATGGAAAGAGAGTGACTGTGGAAGTTATGATAAGAGGTTTAGTATATACGATTTGGAGGTGGATCACATAATGAAACGTTTCTTTAAAAAAATGCTATTTATGTTAAAACTGTGGAGATTTATTCCTTTTATGAAAGATTTCTATTTATCAAATGAAGTAAAGAATTCCTATAAGGTCATAGGGACGATAGCGATTCTATTGTATCTATTTATTCCTTTTGATTTAATACCAGATTATCTTGGAGTCATTGGCTTTGTAGATGATTTTATTATCATCACTTTTATTATAAATCGAATGATCGCTGTAGCACCGGATACTTTAAAAAAGAAGCATCGATTATTAAAAGCGAATTAATGAGGAGGAGTGGTTACATATGGAGTGGTCCATTTTATTAGAATATAGTTGGGTGTTGCTTGTTCTAATCGTACTAGAAGGCTTGTTGGCAGCCGATAATGCTTTAGTTTTGGCGATTATGGTGAAGCATTTGCCAGAAAAGCAACGTAAAAAAGCTTTGTTCTATGGTTTAGCTGGTGCTTTTGTTTTTCGTTTAGCTTCTTTATTTATGATTTCATTTGTAGTAGGGGTATGGCAGGTGCAGGCAATCGGCGCTCTTTACTTACTATTTATTGCTAGTAATCATTTATTTCGAAAATTTATGATAAAGAGACAAGAAGATTCTATACAGCAAGTAAAAACAAAAAAATCTGGATTTTGGGTGACAGTATTAAAAGTTGAAATTGCTGATATTGCCTTTGCAGTAGACTCTATATTGGCGGCTGTTGCGTTAGCGATGGTTTTACCAGATACAGCTTTACCGCCAATAGGTGGTATAGATGGAGGGAAATTCATTGTCATATTCTTGGGGGGATTTATAGGGTTAGTTATCATGCGTTTTGCAGCAGGCATATTTGTGAATTTGTTACATGCACGACCTGGTTTAGAAGTTGCCGCTTTTGTTATTGTTGGCTGGGTAGGAGTGAAGCTTGCTGTTTATACGCTTTGTCACCCTGCCTTAGATGTATTACCTGAAACATTCGCAGAGTCAACAGAGTGGAAAATAACTTTTTATCTCGTTTTGATTGCTATTGCTTTGGCTGGTTGGTTTCTATCTAAAGAAAAGAAAGTAAGTGAAGAAAAAAAACAAACAGCCTCATAATGAGCATGTTATGATTGAGAGAGAGAAGTTCTCATCGTAAAGGTGAGCATATCCAAATTTAAATAGATATAGTGGGAGTGAATGTGATGGCCTATTTTGCAGCGATTTTACATATGGCAAAGCCAGAATTAAATGCGAAGCACCGGCAAAGTCATTTAGATTATTTAAAGACACTTGAAGAGCAAGGAAATGTATTCGCAAAAGGTCCTTTTGTAGATGGAAATGGTGGTATGGTTATTTATGAGGCTAATCATTTTGACGAAGCGCAATTATTAGCAAATGAGGATCCATATGTGAAGTTAGGTGTTCGGCGTCTTGAATTACATGAATGGAACATGACAAGGTAAATGAAAATGGTATGCCCTTAAAGGTCGCTCAGCCTTTAGGGCATACTTTTTTTGATGGATTTAACCAATATTATTAATCTCGTTTAAGATGTCAGCAGTTAATTCAAATGATCGAAGTCTTGCAGCATGATCATATATTTGTGTGTGAACAATGATTTCATCGGCTTCTGTTTTTTTAATAAAGTCAAGAAGCTTCTCTTTTACGGTCTCGGGACTTCCTATAATGGAGGAACCTAATTGCCGCTCTAAAACGGTTTCCTCATGAGGCTGGATGGATTCTCGAATTTCCTCAACTGGTGGTTGGAGCTTAGATGGTTTATTTCGAATAAGGTTTAAAAAGGATCGGACTAATGACGAACTTAAAAAATCTGCTTCTTTATCGGTATCAGCAACAATAATATTTACACCTACCATTGCATAAGGTTTGTCAAGTTTATTAGAAGGAGTAAAGTGATCTTTGTATAAACGCAATGCTGGCACTGTGTTTTCAGGTGAAAAATGGCTAGCAAAGGCAAAAGGTAAGCCTAGTTCAGCTGAAAGCCTTGCACTAAAATCACTAGACCCTAACAACCAAATTGGAATGTCTAGTCCTTCTCCTGGAAATGCTCGTACTTTTCGGTACTCAGGTTCTATTGAAGGATTAAAATATGATCGCAATTCAGTTAAAAGCTCGGGGAAATCTTGACCGCCTATCCGGTTTCCTCTTCTAAGTGCTTGAGCTGTCATTTGATCTGTTCCGGGTGCTCTCCCTAAACCGAGGTCAATTCGACCTGGAAATAAAGATTCTAAAGTACCAAATTGCTCAGCAATAACGAGTGGTGAATGGTTTGGAAGCATGATCCCTCCGGATCCAACACGAATGGAAGATGTTACTTGGGCAATATGGCCAATTAATACGGAAGTAGCGGCACTTGCGATACCAGGCATATTGTGATGTTCAGCTAACCAAAAGCGGTGGTAGCCCCATTTTTCCGTATGTGTAGCTAAATCAACTGAATGTTTAAAAGAGTCACTTGCACTTTGTCCTTCATTTATCGGCGCTAAGTCAAGCACAGAATAGCGAATAGAATATCTCATTTTTTGTTCACTTCTTTCTATAGATCTGAAACCATTTTAGCAGGGATATTTCGTATATCAAAATAAAATGCTTAAGGAATTAGGATAAAGGTATTCACCTATACCTCATGACTTCCATATACTAACGTGAAAAGCTTTCAAGGGAGGTAGTTTAATGTTTGAAGGACCATCCGTTCAGTATTTACCACCAACAGTTATTTCGCAATATGTCAATCAGTGGGTTACAACCTCTATTCCGACATATGGCCAAGTAGTTGCCTATATTACAGGTTTCAACCGCCGTACAGGCATGGTGTCGATGTTTATGTATGCTCCCCCTCGTTATCAACCGCAATTTATTCAAGTTCACAATAGTGATTTGATTGGCGTTAGCCCTTATTATGGACCTGTTCCACCACGTCCAGGACGCCCGCCGGGACCGTGGCAGCCACAGCCACCACGCCCGCCATATCCAGGGTTCCCAGGTCAGCCAGGTACTGGCGTTGGCTTTTGGCCATGGATGTATTACCAATTAGGGTCTGCTATTTTTAGATAATCATTGAAAAGAGTGCTGAACATATCGTTCGGTACTTTTTTGTAGCTCTTGTTGAAAAAGTTGTGTAAAATGTTTAGTGTATTGAAGATAAAAAGGAGAATGTATATGATTAATCGCACTGTATTATTACAATTTTCAGACAAAACGACGGAAGAGCAACTTAATGAGGTTATTAAACGTTTTAAATCATTAAAAGATCATCTTGATGGAATTGTTGATCTACAAGCTGGCCGTAATATTTCACCAAGAAATCAAGAGTATCAAGTGATATTAAATGTGCGTTTTCAAAATCAAGCATCATTAGAAGCTTATTCCATAAATGCTGAGCATAAAGCAGTTGCATCTTACATAAATGAAATTGGTAAAATAGATAGTATAGGTGCTGATATTGAAGTGGATTAGGGTGAAAAACAGTACATGCTGCTAAATAAGCTAATATGTTAGAGACCACTGAAAAAGTACAAATAAACTTTTTCAGTGTTTTTGATTTGATTAGCAATGGCTTCACTCATTGCTCGCTTGATACGAGAAACCCGCTCGTATCAAGCTTTCAATACAGACAACGGTTTCGTACATTGCTGAAAGAACACCAAAAAAATTTAAAATCAAACTTTTTCAGTGTTTTTAATATGTACTTTTTTGTTTAACTTGGTTCAAATACGACTTTAACCGCTTTTTCTTTATGTTTATTCCCAGCGGTGAACAATGCTTCGCGGTAGTTCTCTAAAGGAAATTTGTGGGTAAGTAAAGGAGACAAATCTAACTCATTCGTTTTCAATAATTCTACAGCGATCTCTAATGTTTTCCGTTGTTTCCCTTGAAAAGAGTCACTACTATAAGCAAAGCTCCCTTTTATTTCGAGTTCATTGAGCCAAATCATCGTCATATCTAATTTCTCTATGAAGCTAGCCAAGCCAATGAGAACCACTTTACCTCCCTTTCGAGCGAAACGAAACGAATCCTGTAAACTTTTGGGGTTTCCAGCGCATTCGTATATTATATCAGCTCCACCATTCACAATGGGACTACCTATAATTGGTTTTAAAACAGTCGCATCACATGACTTTGCAGCTTTATAAATGTAATCATGTTGACGTGACAGAAAGACTACCTCATTTGAGCCGAAATGATTAGCTAATTCAGCTTGGAATGGATGTTTAACGAGCGTGATTATTTTACAGTTAATCTTTAATGCTCGAATGGCAGCAATGACACATAATCCAATCACTCCTGCGCCAATAACGATTACTGTATCAGTTACTTTTGGTTTATTACGTAGAACCGCATGTAAGGCGCAACTGAATGGTTCAATTAATATACCATTCTCATCATTAATCGTATCAGGCAGAGCAATAATTTGGCTTTTATGGGCGACAAGATAACCTCCCCAGCTACCACCAGTATCTTTACAAGTGCCAGTTAATAACCCTGGAGAAATAATGCCATTATTCATATGCTCACACAGATTATAATTACCTTTACTGCATTCCTCACAGCTTGGTGCTATGTTTCTCGCCTCACAAGATAGAACAGGGTCAATAACGACACGTTGACCATTCGAGATATTTTCAACGTTCGTACCAACTTTAGAAATAGTTCCGACCAGCTCATGTCCCATCGTAAAAGGAAAGGAGACGAATGGTGAGGTGGATGGACTGTCATTTAAATAGATTAAATTAAGGTCGCTTCCACAAATTCCTCCGTACTTTATTTTTACTTCAACCCAGTCATTATTTGGTAATTTGGGTCTTTCTAAATCCTTCAGCTGGAGACAGGAAAAGGGAGAATCAATAAAAAGCGCTGAGTTCATTTTTCCGATCGCTTTAGAAAATACGTATTTTGGAATGTTTAGATCGAATTGTAGTGCTTTCATGGTCACACCTGCTTTTCTCATATAAAGTTAGTTATAGTTAAAGCATTGGTACTTGCGGGAGCACCTTACCTTCAATTCGCTCGAATATATCTTCAAGGCTTCTCCCAGTAATAGTCAAACCATGGTTTTTTAATCCAATAACTGCACGTGTTGGATCAGTTGATTGTTTAACGAGATCTGCTACTGTTTGCGCAAGCTCAATTGTGCCACACGGGAAATTAAATTGTGTTGCTTGCACACCGTCCATCCAAGCATGAATATGAACGATAGCACCTACGTTTGGGTGCTCTTTATATATCATCCAATGTTCAATGGCGTCGACTGATGCTCGCTTTGGTTTAATGTTTGGCGGTATACTAACTTTCATTGCTTTTTTTTCTGGATCATAGCCGGAAATGTAGAGAATGTCTTGACCAATATTTCTCATATTAGCCTTATCAATTCCACTAGCACTCATCCAAAATGTTTCTCTGTCTTTTCGCGCGCTTAAATTACCGTAGCTTAAGCCACCAATCCCATATAACTTCTTTAAATGCCTCATATCTCTGTGTGATAACACTTCCTCTAATGGGAACGGGGCAGGTAAGAGATTCATTTTCGCTAACTTTTCTCCTGAACGACTTAAAGAATTGGTTATTTCATCACCATGCCATAAAGATTTGGGTAGATTTTCATAAAAGTCATTATTAATGATTAATTGTGATGATGCTAATGGTTCTAATCGATCGAATACTTTCTGAAAAAAACGAGCTTCTGATTCGTTTCGATCGTGTGTGATTGTATAAAGACCTTGTTCAGGCGTTAAAAAGTATAGATGTATCCTTTTTTGACTATGAACAATATACATTAAATGATTAGAAAGAGTGCGAACTAAATAAGGATACGCTTCCTTATGGATATCTTTAGGATATTGATCCGTTTGAATAATTGAGACGACAAATGTTCCTTGCGAATTTCTACGAAAAGGAACGGGCATTTTTGGATCAGCGAAATTGAACACAAGCTTTGTATGTTCTTCTGTTGACGTTAAGGATGTATAACCTCTAGCAGAAAAGGTCTGTTTTATTCCTTCTATGAGCCAATTAGAAAATATATCTTTAGGTATATTACTGAAAGTGAATGTATTCAATGTTTAACCTCCATCATTATTAAGTTTCTTACCATATGGATAATATTCTCAATAATAGCCGAAAATATACACTAGATTAGACTTTGATTTTTTTAGGAGGAGCATCTCATGTATGGATTCATTGTGAATCAAGCTTCTGGTAATGGAAGAGGGAATCGAGTATGGAAGAAAGTAGAAAGGGTATTGACTGAAGAAAATAAACCATTTGTTGTTCGTTTTACAAAAGGGCCAAGACACGCGACCGAGATTGCAAAAGAGCTCCTAGCTCATTCGTTACAAGCCGTTGTCGTGATAGGTGGCGATGGTACGATTAATGAGGTAGCAACGGCACTTGCGTATACACAAATTCCTTTAGGTGTTATTCCTGCAGGATCAGGAAATGATTTTGCACGCTGTTTAGGTATTCCTTTACAATATCGAAAAGCATTATTACGTGTTTTCTCTCATGATCAAAAAAAAGTCGATTTACTTCACTTAGGCCAACGTTATTGTTTGACCGTTACAGGAGTTGGGTTTGACGGAAAAGTCGCACAGACTGCAAATGAGGCTAAATATAAGAGTTGGTTGAATCATTTTGGATTAGGTGGTTTTTCTTATGTAGTTAGTATGTTAGAAGTTCTAAGAACGTATCAACCTACGAAGATATCGTTAACCGTTAATGGAGAGAAGTTCGCTCTTTCTGATGTTTGGCTTGTAGCAGTTGCCAATGCACCAAATTATGCGGGAGGAATAAGTATTTGTCCACAAGCGGTTAATAATGACGGCCTTTTAAATATTTGTATCGTTCATGGACTAAGTAAATGGGGATTGATACGATTATTTGTACGAGCTTATAATGGAACGCATGTCCTACATAGAAATGTTCAAGTCTTAACCGGTAAAGAAGTTTTTATTCATTCGGATAAACCTGTTTTAGTTCAAAGTGATGGAGAAATTATTTCGGAAAGTCCTATTCGTATGGAAATTAAAGAGGGAGCATTGAACATTGTATAATCAAGGGTAATTGCAAAAAAGAGTTTCATGAAAGAAAAATCCGAATAGTGAGGTTCTGTCATGCATCAGCATAAGATACCTCACTTACGGCTTTGTTCAGCTTCGTTCACCTTAAATCGAAGAATTGAATAGAGAGAATCGATGTTTTAGCTCGGAGTCTTAATAATAAGAAAACAATTATCATCTATCGGTTCGTTTATCCCTTCTTTATTATTAACATTTCGACTAAATAAATGCTCATACTCTTGTTGAACAAAATTTAGAATGATTTCCTTTAAAATTTCTTTGAAGGTGTGCATAGATTTTTGCATTTCATTCATCCTTCCATTGATTTTAAAGATAGTATGGTAAATGATTGAAATAATATGTAATTTATTTTAAAAACAGATGTTTAAATGAACCATTTTTCATAACGATGAATGATTCCTCTCTAACGTTCAAAAAATAACTATCATACATCTAGTGTCAGTCATCTTGGAAAGAGGGGAAATAAATATGAAGCCTCAACCACTAATCTTTTCTGCATCGATCGGGCATGGACATAATCAAGCGGCCATGGCTCTCCAACACGAACTTGAAAAACAAGGATTTCAACCGAAAATTATAGATACATTTTATTCAATTAGTCCGGTACTTCATAGTTGTATGCTGAAAAGTTATCTTCATTTATTGAAAAAGAAGCCTCTAATATGGCAAAATATTTATTTTAGAGCTGAAAAAGTACCACTATATTTGTTTTTAGACCAGTTTGCTAGGTTATTTATTAGACAATTACATCATATCGTGAAACATTCATCCTGTTCTTTTATGATTTCAACTCATCCTTTTGTAACAGCTTTTTTAGCTCAACTAAAAAAACAAAGACAGTTAAAGGTACCTTTTTATACAGTCATTACAGATTTTGTTTTGCACCCTGCTTATATCCGACCAGAGATAGATGCTTATTTCACAATAGATCCTAACGTGTCAGAGTTTGCGAGACGCCATAATGTAAAGGAAGACCTCTTTTTTACGATGGGAATACCTATAAAAAGTCATATGTCATTGAACAAAACTAAATATGACAGCAGACAGCGTTTGGGCATATGTGAGAATAGAAAGGTGTTATTAATCGCTGGAGGAGGTATGGGGTTAACGAATTACACAGAAGCGATTACATCCTTAAATACATTGGAAGAGCCCATTCAATTGTTATGTATGATTGGTCATAATAGAAGAATGAAAAAGGAAATAGAAGTTATTGAAAGTAAACATGACATTAACATAATAGAATTTACGGATGATTTTTTACTGTATTTAAAAGCAAGCGATGCGATATTTTCTAAAGCAGGAGGATTGACAATGGCTGAATCGCTAGCTTGTGAAACACCAATCGTTATTTATAACCCTGTGCCAGGGCATGAAGAGCAAAATGCTGAATTTCTTATTAACGTAGGTGCTGCAAAGAAGGCTAATAATAAGAAAGATATACCCGCAATACTAAAACAAGTCTTGTATGAAAATGAGTTTTCAATGGAAATGAGAGACAGTGCTCGTAAATTGAAGCAGCCTAATGCTGCGAATGATATTGTCCAGAGAATATTATCTTTACTTGAAGAATAACGTCATATTAGGAGCAGGATTTATATGAAGACCGTCGAGTTAAATTTCTTGATTTCTTGAAATTTAAGTGGTATGATTCGATTATTCAAACTATGTTTGAATTCCTAATTGTATAAATATTCCTTCGGGGCAGGGTGAAAATCCCTACCGGCGGTGATGAAAGTGAATCATTCACTTCTTAGTCCGTGACCCGGCTTCATGTATTTGAAGTCGGTGGACCTGGTGCAAATCCGGGACCGACAGTGAAAGTCTGGATGGGAGAAGGAGCGAAGCAGTAGAAAAGGATTCATACCCCTTTTTTATAGAGGGGGAGGTATACCTTTTTTTAACTGTCCTCGTCAAAAAATAAACATTTTGACGTTTATTTCGTGATCTCTTAAAAAGCCCTGAGCAATGTTGCTTAGGGCTTTTTTTAGTAGGAATGTAAGAATTAAGAAGCAGTTCCTGATAAAAGAGAGGTGAATTGATGTTGAATGATCAGGACTATATGAAATTAGCTTTGAAATTGGCTGAAAGTACAAAAGGTCAAACATCACCTAATCCTATGGTTGGCTCAGTTGTTGTGAAAGATGGAGCGATTGTCGGTATGGGGGCACATTTAAAAGCTGGAGAAGGTCATGCTGAAGTTCAGGCATTAAGCATGGCAGGTGATAAAGCAGAAGGTGCGACAATATATGTCACACTCGAGCCATGTAGTCATTATGGTAAGACCCCACCTTGTGCAAATTTGATTATTGAGAAGAAGGTTAAACGAGCTGTGATTGCTACTGTAGATCCCAACCTAGCTGTTTCTGGAAGAGGTATTAAACGTTTAGAACAAGCTGGGATTAAAGTCATAACAGGTGTATGTAAGCAGGAAGCTATTCAATTAAATGATGTCTTTTTTCATTTTATGAAATATGCGGTCCCGTTTGTGACGTTAAAATCAGCTATTACGTTAGATGGTAAAATTGCAACCGTAACTGGTAAAAGCAAATGGATTACGAGTGAAGAGGCAAGGTTAGATGTTCATACATATCGACATACTCATGATGCGATACTTGTAGGAATTGGAACTGTTTTGGCAGATGACCCATCCTTAACGACAAGACTACCAAACGGTGGTATTAATCCTATCCGGGTTGTTTTAGACCGGAATTTGCGACTTCCAATTCATTCAAAGCTTGTTACAGATAAAGAAGCACCTACTTGGGTTGTAACGACAGAACAAGCACCAATTGAAAAACGCAAGGACTTAGAAGAACAGGGCGTAACGGTCATTTGTATAAAAGATTTTTCTATTAAATCTACCTTACAGCAATTAGGGAAACGTGGAATTTTATCTGTATTTGTTGAAGGTGGTGCGGAGATTAACGGTAGCTTTTTGCAAGAGCGAGCTGTCAATCAGGTGATCACTTATGTTGCCCCTAAATTATTTGGTGGTAAACTTGCTCCAACCTCTATTGGTGGAGAAGGCTTTCAAGAAGTAGAGGAAGCACTTGTGCTTGAAATGATTGATGTTTCTAGAGTTGGTGACGATGTTAAGATTATTTCTCGATTGAAGGAGGGAAACTAAAATGTTTACAGGGATCATCGAAGAAGTGGGAACAATTAAAGATGTTAGACAATCAGGGGATGAGATGGTGATGGCCATTCAAGCTAAAACAGTTTTGCAAGATGTGCAGCTTGGTGACAGTATTTCAGTTAATGGTGTTTGTTTAACGGTAACTCAATTTACAGACCAATCATTCGAAGTTGACGTAATGCCTGAGACTGTAAGAGCTACAAGTTTAAGAGGAATGACGAATGGATCGAAAGTAAATTTAGAGCGAGCTATGAGCGCTAATGGACGTTTTGGTGGCCATTTCGTCTCAGGTCATGTAGATGGTACTGGTACAATTCTTTCTAAGAAGCAGGACCACAACGCAGTTTATTATCGTATTGGTGTTTCTGAGAACTTACGAAGATATATGATTGAAAAGGGTTCAGTCACAGTTGACGGTACGAGCTTGACAATTTTCGCAGTAGACGAAGGTAGTTTTACGATCTCGATTATTCCACATACGTTAGATGAAACAACAATAGGTCGCAAAAACGTTGGCAACATTGTTAATATCGAGTGTGATATGGTCGGAAAGTATATTGAACATTTTATTTCAAAACGTTATTCAAAAAGACCCAACTCATCATTAACTGACAGCTTCTTAGTAGAACATGGCTTCAAATAGGATAGGGGTGTGAGAATAAATGAGTCAGGCTGACGAGAAAATGATATTTGATTCTATAGAAGTAGCATTAGAGGATTTACAACAGGGTAGAGTCGTGATTGTGTGTGATGATGAGGATCGAGAAAATGAAGGTGATTTTGTCGCAATTGCTGAAAAAACAACAGATGAAGTTATTAATTTTATGGTCACTCATGGTCGTGGATTAGTATGTGCTCCAATTACAGAGGAGCGAGCACAAGCGCTTGATCTTGTTTCGATGGTTGATCACAATACAGATCCACACGGTACGGCATTTACGGTAAGTGTGGATCATTATACAGCAACAACGGGCATTTCAGCCGAGGAACGCGCGGTTACAGTTAGAGCTCTTATTGATGAGCATGCAGAAAAGCACCATTTCAAACGACCAGGTCATATCTTCCCACTAGTAGCGAAAAAAGGTGGCGTTTTACGAAGGGCAGGTCATACTGAAGCAGCGATCGATTTAGCTCGTCTAGCAGGTGCAAAACCAGCAGGAGTCATTTGTGAAATTATGAATGCAGATGGTACGATGGCACGTGTACCTGAATTACGTGCTATTGCTGATGAGCACCAGTTAAAAATGATTACGATCAAAGATTTAATTCGTTATCGTCGTAAAAAAGATAAATTAGTAAAACGAGAAATTGAAATTAAGCTGCCGACAGATTTTGGAGATTTCAAAGCAATTGGCTACACAGATGTTCTTGAAGGGAAAGAAAGTGTTGCAATTGTTAAAGGAGACATTATTGAAGGAGAGCCTATGCTCGTTCGTGTACACTCTGAATGTTTAACAGGCGATGTGTTTGGCTCTCATCGCTGTGATTGCGGACCACAGTTACATGCAGCTCTTGCTCAAATAGAGGAAGAAGGAAAAGGAATCTTACTTTATATGAGACAGGAAGGACGCGGTATTGGTTTGATAAACAAACTTAAAGCGTACAAATTACAAGAAGAAGGTTATGATACGGTCGAAGCAAATGAAAAGCTTGGTTTTGCTCCGGATTTACGTGATTACGGTATTGGAGCACAAATTTTACGTGATTTAGGCGTTAGACAAATGCGCCTTCTAACGAACAATCCACGTAAGATAACGGGCTTAAAGGGGTATGATTTAGAAGTTGTTGAACGTGTGGCGTTGCAATTACCGCATAACAAAGATAATGAACGTTATTTAAAGACAAAATCTGAAAAACTAGGACATATGCTACATTTTAAAAAGTAACGAGGGGGAATACAAGATGGGACAAACATTTGAAGGACATTTAGTTGGTACTGGTTTAAAAGTAGGGATTGTTGTAGGAAGGTTTAATGAGTTTATTACAAGTAAATTATTAGGTGGAGCAGAGGATGCTCTCAAGAGACATGGTGTTAAAGAAGAAGATGTTGATGTTGCTTGGGTACCTGGTGCATTTGAAATCCCATTTGCAGCAAAGAAGATGCTTGATTCAGAACGTTATGATGCCGTTATTACATTAGGGACAGTCATTAGAGGTGCGACTCCTCACTTTGATTATGTTTGCAGTGAAGTTGCAAAAGGAGTATCGTCATTAACACTTTCTACAGGTAAACCAGTCATCTTTGGAGTTTTGACGACAGATACAATTGAACAAGCTGTAGAACGAGCTGGAACGAAAGCAGGTAACAAAGGGTGGGATGCTGCGACAGCTGCAATTGAAATGGCCAATTTAGGGAAAAACTTTGAATAAAAGAGGTTTCTCAAAAAGGGTTGGTGTTACCTTTTTCAATTTTCTTGCATAGGCTGTAATGTAGTTGTAACATTTTTTTCGGGAAGATCCGCGTAGCAGCATAGATAACTATGATAAACTGTTACAAGATGTAGTAAAATGAATACAACTTTTATTGCTTAGTAGATAAGGTGTTGAGAGGTTTTATTATGCTAATACCATATAAAAAAAGCCATCAAAAAATTGCAATGGGTTTGCTCTCCTTCATGCCTACCGAAAAAGATTTAAAACAGTTACGTCAGACAATGGATTTGTATGCAGAGAGTTCGAGTTGGAAATTGTATGTTTGGAAAGAGATTGACATTGTTGGCGTAGTAGGTGTTTCAATTGAGAATGGGGATGCGTATTTGCGGCATATTTCTGTTAATCCATCACACCGTAAAGAAGGAATAGGAAAGAGGATGCTTGAACAGTTAAAACTCATGCTTCCTTGTGACTTGAAGCCAACTGATGTAACGAAAACATTTATGCTCGCCTGTGAAGAAGAGGAGTCCTAAGAACAAGGGCACCGAAAAAGTTGAAATCAAACTTTTCGGTGCCCTTTCAGAATTATGTGAAACGAAACCGTTTCTTATTTTTAAAAGCTTGATACGAATGGGTTTCTCGTATTAAGCGAGCAACGAATGAAGACATTGCTAGTTAATGGCACTGAAAAAGTTGATTTATCCTTTTTCAGTGGTCCAGGACGGAGTCGGCTTCGTGTGTTACACGTTGTTTCTTCCTTAAAGTACATTCAGATCAACTTACTTCGCAATTAAGAAAAGTAGTTATTCATTAAAGGGAAGTTCCCTGTCTTTTACTCTCCTCGTTAATTGCTTCTCACGTTCATCTATGACTTCCCTACGATCTCGTAAAGAATGCTTATTTACAATAAAATTAGGTACAAAAGGGACTGAAGTCAAATTCCATTGAACATCTAATTCCTCACAACGCTTTTTGCAAGCTGCTAACAAATCTTGTGACATTGGTAGATGAACATCGTGAAATTCATTCATTCTCAATTGTGCTTCAACTGCTTTAATAGTTCTTAATAGTTTAGTTGTATTTAAACCTAGTTGATTTAATTCATCAGAATAAAGAGAGCATAAATGGTAGGATTTCTTATACAGTCGTCTAGCGCCATTATCATTACTTCGTCGGTGATGGTAATGCCCAACTGCCAATTGAATTAACGCAACCCATTGATTATGCACTAACGGATTTGTCACTTCTTTCCAATGATCTTCCAAAATCTCGTGACATTCAAAGTAATCACGATAAATATGATAATGAATTAAATAATCTAAATATTTAATAGGGTACATAATTGTCTCCTTTTAATCGTTGGATCACAAATGGGAACAAAATAACGATTCACTTTATATACATGTAATTCTCCCCATATTAGAATATTGTAACATATGCAAAAAAGTGAATCGAACAGAGTGAGTATATTTTAGTGTGTGGTTAGAAGATATGTTCTCCATTTATTGAATGTGTGGTATAATTTCGTAGATAGTCTAGAAGCTAGTGGTGGTTATATTGAATTCATATAGTGTAAAGATTGATGCATTTGAAGGACCGCTCGACTTGTTATTGCATCTAATTAATCAAGCAGAGGTCGATATTTATGATATACCTGTTGCACAAATAACTGATCAATACGTGACGTATATTGAAACAATGCAAGAATTGGAGTTAGACATCGCCAGTGAATACTTAGTGATGGCTGCTACATTATTAGCCATCAAGAGCCAAATGCTTCTCCCGAAACAGGAGGAGTTATTTGAGGAAGAGTGGGTATTGGAAGAAGAGGAGGATCCTCGTGAGGAATTAATGCTTCGTTTAATCGAATATCGAAAGTATAAGGAAGCAGCAAATGAGTTAAAGGAGAAGGAAAAAGAAAGAAGCCTTACCTATACTCGTGCACCTGATGAATTAGATCAATTTATAACTGAAGCAGAAAAGAGAGAGTTGGCGATTCAAGGAGTCACATTATTTGATATGCTTGCTGCTTATCAAAAGCTAACGAAACGTAAAGCTTTACAGGCTCCTAAGACGAAAACTGTAAAAAGCCAAGAGTACTCTATCGAAGAAAAAATTGAATTTGTACTTAACCGAATGAGTCAATTAAATCGCCCGGTTCACTTTGAAGAGCTATTTTATGAACAGGATAGAGGACAAATCGTCATGACATTTTTAGCTGTTTTGGAGTTGATGAAAACAAAATCGGTTCGCTGCATACAAGATGAAAATTTCACAAGCATCATGATCTACCGAGTTGAGGGGGGGAATCTACATTGATTTTTCGTGAACTCCAAGCGGTTATAGAAGGATTATTGCTAGTGGTTGGTGATGAAGGGATTACAATTAAGCAACTAGCAGAAGTATTAGAGCTTGATACAACAGTAGCGGCTGAAGCGGTCACTAGTTTGCAATTTAAGTATGAAGATGAAAAAAAAGGGATTCAAATTGTTGAGGTCGCTGGTGCTTTTCGCATGGCTACTAGAGCTGAGCATGCCCCTTATTTTAAAAGGCTTGCTACATCGCCTATCCAATCACAGCTTTCACAAGCTGCTCTTGAAACATTAGCTATTATTGCTTACAAACAACCTATTACAAGAATGGAAGTAGAGGATGTTCGAGGAGTAAAATCAGAAAAGGCGTTACAATCATTAACAGCGAAATTACTTATAAAAGAAGTTGGCCGAGCGCAAGGTACGGGTCGACCTATTCTGTATGGTACGACATCTTTTTTTCTTGACCATTTTGGATTGAAGTCTCTAGAAGAGTTACCGCCATTACCTGATGAAGTCGATGACGGTTCATTGGAAGATGAGGCAGATTTATTTTTACAGCAATTTGAAGAAATTCAGTAATAGGTAAAGATGTGTCTAAGGTTCATTGAGCCTTTGACATATCTTTTTTTAGATTATAAGTTATTGGAGAACGACATCTATTTCGAAACGTATAATGGTGAAGCCCTTAAATTGAAACAAAAAAGGAAGAATCATAAAAAATTCGTGTATTTTTACATGAACCAACCTCTTATCATCATATAATGAATGGATTAAATGGTAAGGAGGAGAAGATGGAAACTCATACTATTCATTCGCAGTATGTTAACGATGTTTTAAAATGGGCAGAAGATTTAAAACGGGTATGTTATAACAGAGATGAAACATTAGTGATAGACGATGGTGAATTTACGTCGTCTATGAACGAGTTAATCAATGAGTTAGAAAAAAGTAAATCAGGCGTTAAGGACCATGAGAATCAGCAATTATACACTTTAGCAATGAACTGTTACGAAAGTTGGCATAATCTACAACGAGAAAAGGAGGTAGAGAGAGGGGATCATTCTGTTCCAATTGGTGGGCATATATTACCTCCTCTTCCATATCGTTACGAGGATTTGGAGCCATACATTGATCGCCAAACAATGAAGTTACATCATATGAAGCATCATCAAAGCTATGTTGATGGATTGAATAAAGCTGAGAAAAAAGTCAAAGAAGCAAGGGAAACTGGGAATTATGATTTGCTTAAACATTGGAAGAGAGAATTAGCTTTTCATGGTGCTGGTCATTATTTGCATACGATATTTTGGACAGTGATGAATCCAAATGGTGGCGGACAACCTGAAGGTATGTTAAAGAAACAAATTGAACAAGATTTTGGGAGCTTTAACAAGATGAAGGAACAATTTTCGCAGGCTGCTGAACATGTAGAGGGAGGTGGATGGGCGCTTTTAGTATGGTCGCCGAGAGCACATCGTTTAGAAATTTTACAAGCTGAAAAACACCAAAATCTAACGCAGCAAGATGTCATTCCGTTATTAGTATTAGACGTATGGGAACATGCTTATTACTTACGCTATCAAAATGAGAGAAATAAATATATCGAGCAATGGTGGAACGTTGTTTATTGGCCAGAAGTAGAAAAACGTTTTAAAGAAGCACGGAAGGTAAAGTGGACACCATATTAGAGATCAATAAATGAGAAAGCAATCCCACTCTTAGAAGGGGCAATGAATACGTTTAAAGTAAACCGTATTCAAATCGGCTTTCTCATCACCTTTGTTTCGAGTGGCGATTGCTTTGCAACATTGCGCCTGATTTAAACAACCGTATCAATCCTCTTAAAACACATAACGGTTACGAACATTTAATTAAAAAAAGTGTGGAAATAGTCAAATAAATCGACCATCCTTCGTTTATCAGGCAGGTTTTCTTTGCTAGAAACAATGATAGACGTTAATGTATCTGTCTTGTGAAGACCACCGTGTTCACCACCACCAACGTGAACGGGTGCAGCTTCCGTTTTCAGCGTGTACCCAGGCTTAGCTGTAACAATTAATGTGTTGTCATGACTTTTTAATGCTGAGTCGAGCTGGTGAAAGATATCTGGATAATCATTATAGTTAATATAATTGTCTTTTACTGAAATATGAGCGATGTTTCTATTCCCATTAAGTGTCCAGTTTTGATCATAGTCATCTTGTAATACTCCACCTTCTTTAAATCGTAAATAACCTTTGATACCTTGTTTTTGTAAAACGACTTCATCATTTTCTATGCAGGCGATATGATCAATACGATCATCTTGTAATAACAGTTCGCTGACTCGGGAAAATGTAAGTTCTTCATTATTCAAATAAAAATAAGCCATGCGATGGTTGTTCGCTATAATGATGTCCCCACTACTAGGTGATTCAAATAACGAAGCGACTGAATATGGATATACTAATGATTCGAGTTCAATTCCTACAGACTCTTTATTATGAATGAGTTCACTTTGTCCATGATCCCCTAATACGATAAAAGTATTTTTAGTAAGAGCGTCTTCCCAACTTTCATATGCATTTAAAATCGTTTGTACATCATGATCAACTTTAATAAAGTCGTCAATTGCATAAGGTCCATGATGATGAGCAAGCTTATCAAAATCAGGAAAGAATGCCATCAGAAAGTTAGGTTGTTGTCCATCTTTAATGAGCTGAGCAATGACTTCTGCTGAGTAACGGTCATTTAGACCAAGTTGCTCTGTTATTCCATCGGGAACATCACCTTTTATTTCAGGTTGAATAGCTTTACCAAATGCCAAAAGGTCAGGCCCTTTAGTCTCTATCGTTTCCGATTCCAATTGAAGAATGGTTTTAAAAGGAGCAGGCACAGTGAGTGTATGCCTTGTGTCTCCTCGATAGACAAGCATATTAATAGAACCAGTAGTAAGTCCTTTTCTCTTTAAGCTTTCATAAATCGTTGTTGATTTTTTATTTAAATGTTCGTTATTTAATTTACTTAATGTATGATCAATAACATCATTTCGACCTAGCTTCCACATGGATGAGATAGAGTCACCATAACTAATAAGAGAATCTGATGTTGCATCGTACCAATTCAACCCTGGAACTGAATGTTCATCTGGAGAATCGCCTGTAATCAAAGTGCTTTCTATCGTAACTGACATGGAAGGAAACGGTGCAACGAGATCATGAAAGACTGTACCATGATCGATTAAGTATTGTAAAGCTGGTAGTCTGCCTTCTTTAAGTCCCTTTTCTATTACTTTTTCAGTCATTGAGTCAATTAGAATGACGATAACGCTATGACCGTTGTTTTGAGTTGCTTTCTTTTGTTGATGTGTGAGAGAGTGTTGATCTGTCTTCTCATCTTGACACCCGCACAATGAAATAAAGACAATTAATATAAAGAGCGCTAGTTGTTTCATGGTGTTACATACCTCCATTTTAGTATGTTTGAATTTCGAACCCTTCATCCTCTAACCACTCTGCGTAGACGACTTGTTTCGGACCAGCGATCCCTCTTTGAAAAAGCTCCTTCTTTAACCAGGCTCCATCCTTATTTAGCTTGTCCAGACCTTCTTGTATCACTTCACCATCAAGTATTATAAAAACAGGAAATTGTACTGATGTAGGAGGCATATTCAAATCTTGTTGAGTTGGGTAGCTATATTGGGATTTCTTTAATACACTAACGGATCCATTCGTTTCTAATACTCCATATTCGACCTCTCTAATTGAAAAAACTCCTTGTGAACGAAGAAGATGGAGAAGTTGATCGAAATCAAGTTTATTTTTTTTTAACTCTGAAAATTGAATTTTGCCGTTTGCAATAATGAAGGATGGTTTACCCTCAAGTATACTTCTAGAGCCACGGAATTTTTGTGTAATCATCTCAATTGTATAAATAAGTGCTCCCCATAAAAAAACAGCGTAAATAACGTAATGTAGACCAATATCTTTATCATAAATAGCATTTCCCACTAACTCCCCAAGAACTAATGCTGAGATAAAATCGAAAGGTGTTAATTGTGTAATTTGATTTTTGCCAAGAATTTTCGTAAGGACGAGCAAAGCAAAAAAACCAACAAAAAGCTCAACTGTTAGAGAAAGAAAGTTTGTATTCACGTAACTCCTCCTTTTCCCTCGCTTATAATTAGTTTGAACGAGAGAGAAGAGATTTATGTGAGTGAGTTTAGCTTGCTAATCATTTGATCAAAATAGATGACAAGTTTTTTTGAATCGAAGTGAAGCTGTCCGAGTTCCGTATTAAGGTCATTATTCTTACCTTGAAAAATCGTTTTTATTTGCCCTGAATCTGTCAACCAATATTTTTCCACATAAGAACGATAAGACGCCCAATATTGATGAATAATTAAAGCTGCTTCACCAGAAAATAGATGACTAAGCTCAACTTCTGATAAACCATGAGTCATAGGTAATTGCTCAATATATCGAGGGTGTAACTGTTCTTGTTGCTTACCAACAGCTTCTCGTAAGCGATATAGCATAATCAAAACATGAGTACGCCTTTCTTCTTGTACGCTTTTTTGTATTTCTGACTGAACTAATGAAATTGGTACTTTTAAATCTGTTATTTCGTTAAGTAATAGCTGAATCTTCTTTTTTACATGCTTATACGTAATAAATATAGTTATAAGGACAATACTTGTGCAAATTAACATAACCGTAATGGGATTGAAGAACATTAGATACGCTCCTTCTAAAAAGTAAAATTTTTCCTCTAATAGTTTGTTGGTTATTTTATCAAAATATAATTGTACTAACGACTAAGGAGGTTATGAAGATGACGGTTGGTTCAAAAATGAAACAAACCATTGCCGGATTAAAAAGTGCTCAAGCGAGCTTAGAAACGTTTGCACTTGAAACGGAAAATCAACAAGCAAAGCAATTGTATCAACAAATGGCCCAAAACACACAAAGTGTTATTGATGGCTTAACACCAAGAATGCAGCAAATCGAACAAGAAGAGCCTCAATACAAAAGTTAGCTTAAAGCAGGAGGTTGCTCTACGTGAGAACCTCCTTTCATTATATAGAAAGATTCTTTGCCATACATAATGAATTGTAAGGAGAGAAGGTTATGAAAAAGATCATATTGGTTTTATTAGTATGTTGCTTTTATTTGATAGGATGTGAAATGAATCCGAACGAAGAAATAAAATCACTGCAATTAAAGGACGTCATAGTAGAGCAGAACATGGCAAATACAGCGAAAGAAATTGTCTTATCAATGGATGAAGTTATCGAAGTGAAAGGGGTTTCGCAGGGGAATAACGTATATATAACGCCTCATGTAAAACCACTGGACCGTTTTTTTCTAAAGGAAATAAGGAAAAAGTCACATGATGCTATCAAAAAGAGATATCCAGATGCGACTGTACATGTTTCAACAGATGAGAAAATCTTTATTGAGGTTGGAAAGCTCGAACAGCAATTGAAGCAACGTTCAATTAGTGAAGAACGATTGTCAAAACGCTTAAAAGAATTAGATGAAATGATGAAAGGATAGGAGGGTAGTAAAATGTCTCAAAATAAGAAGAAAAATATCTCGCCAAAACAAGATCAATATCAACAGCTAGCACAGAAACATGAGAAAAAAAGACCTGTTATAAAAAACTGTATAAAAGCTTTTATAGTCGGGGGCTTTATTTGTGTGATCGGGCAATGTATTCAAATGTTTTATTATACTTTTTTTGACTTCACGCAACGCTCTGCAAGCGACCCGACTATTGCTACTCTCATACTACTTGCTGTATTGTTTACCGGCTTTGGTGTATATGATCGATTTGCTCAATTTGCCGGCGCAGGGACGGCTGTTCCTGTAACCGGTTTTGCTAACTCGGTTGCCTCAGCTGCCATTGAACATCGAACAGAAGGTTATGTGCTTGGAGTAGGAGGTAATATATTCAAGCTAGCTGGCTCAGTCATTGTATTTGGAACTGTTGCCGCGTTCGTTATTGCATTAATTAAAACCGTTTTCATCCAATGGGGAGGACTGTAAATGCTACAAGGACATCAATCTTGGTCATTTGAACAGAAACCTGTCATTATATCAACCGCAACAGTAGGTGGGCCATTTGAAGCAAATGGAGCAATAGCAGATGATTTTGATATTCTTCATAGTGATTTATGGCTAGGACAGGAATCGTATGAAAAAGCACAAAAAGTTTTATTAGAAGAATCAATTGTTCGCTCCTTGGAAAAGGCTTCTTTGCAGAAAGAAGATGTTCAATTTATGATCACTGGTGATTTAATTAATCAAATGACGCCATCGAGCTTTGCGAGTCGAACATTGACTATCCCTTATGTTGGATTGTTTGGCGCATGTTCAACATCGATGGAGGGGCTTGCACTAGGTGCGCTTCTAGTTAATTCAAAAAGTGCAAACCGGATAGTGACAGCCGCTTCAAGTCATAACGCTGCTACAGAAAAGCAGTTCCGTTATCCAACAGAATATGGTGGGCAGAAGCCTCCTACGGCGCAATGGACGGTGACAGCATCTGGAGCAGCGGTCGTCGCCCATTCAGGTGAAGGACCTGTCGTAACGTCAGCAACGATGGGGAAAGTCGTTGACATGGGACTATCAGATCCTTTTAATATGGGTGCTGCAATGGCCCCAGCAGCTGCGGATACTATTGCTGCTCACTTTCGAGATTTGAATTTACCAGACGATTATTATGATCTCATTGTCACTGGTGATTTAGGGGAAATTGGCTTACCCATTGCGAAGGAACTGTTAAGTGAAAAGCAATTATTTATCAAGGATGATACGTTTCAAGATTGTGGTCTCATGATTTATCGGGAGGGACAACCGATTTTAGCAGGAGCAAGTGGGCCAGGTTGTTCGGCAGCAGTCGTCTATGGTCATCTACTAAAAACTATGCGCGAAGGTCAGGTAAAACGATTATTAGTTGTTGCTACAGGAGCCTTGTTATCACCTTTATCTTACCAACAAAATGAAACGATACCGTGTATTGCTCATGCCGTTTCAATAGAAGTAGGAGGTGGAGGTGAATGACCTTTTTATTTGCGTTTATTGTCGGTGGTCTCATTTGTGTCATTGGTCAGCTTTTAATGGATATAGGTAAATTAACACCTGCTCATACAATGAGTGCGCTAGTTGTAAGCGGTGCGATATTGGATGGTCTCGGATTATATGAGCCTTTAATTGATTTCGCGGGGGCAGGTGCAACTGTACCTATTACAAGCTTCGGTAATTCGCTAGTCCATGGTGCAATGGCTGAAGCAGAACGTAGTGGGATAATCGGTGTGTTGACCGGGATTTTTGAAGTCACAAGTGCAGGTATTTCAGCGGCCATTATATTTGGCTTTTTAGCATCATTGATCTTTAAATCGAAAGGGTAGGTGATTACGTAATGACGGTAGCTTCAAAAGTAGAAAGCGCGTTAGTATCGTTAAAAGCCATTGAAGCAAGCTTACTTTCTCTTTCATTAAAAACGAAGGAGCAGGAAGCGAGCGAGGCATTCAGACAAGCAGCTCTCAAGACAAGGTCAGTTGTAGATGAAGTTCAAAAAAGAAAACAAGAAATTGAATTTCAAGAACCGCAATATGAACCACAATAAGTATAAGTTTAAGGATGTGATGAAATGCCAGGATGGTTAGAAGTTATACTACGAAGTGCGATCGGTTTTATTATCGTAATAACAATAGGGAGGTTGTTTGTACGAAAACCGATCGGTGAAGCTTCAATAATTGAATTTAGTTTCATTTTAATCATTTCACTCATCGTAGCTATGGGTTCGTTTCATCTGTCAATTCCATTTGGTTGGGCTCTCATTTCATTAGTCGTCTGGTGTGTAGGGATGATTAGTATTTCTTATCTAAGTGAAGTGAGTAAGAAAGTTCGAACGCTGTTCTATGGGAAAGGAGTTCCCATTGTTAAAGATGGAAAGATTCTTGAAGATAATATGAAGAAGCAACACATAAATACAGATGAGTTGTTACGCAAATTACGATCGAAAAATGTATTTCAATTTACAGATGTAGAATTTGCGGTTCTTGAAGGGAATGGTGAATTAAATGTTCTGTTGAAAAAAGATACTCAACCTTTAACCGCAAAAATATTAAATCAAAACGTTCCGGCTATTAAAGAGCCCGAGACAGTCATAATGGATGGAGAAATTTTAGATGAACCATTAGCGACAAGGGGATTAAGTAGAAAATGGCTACAAACGGAACTAGAGAAAATGAATGCATTAGTTGAGAATGTCGTTTTAGCTCAAATCGATGAATATGGTCAATTAACCATTGATTTATTTGATGATCAGCTGACAGTTCCCAAGCCAACAGAGCTTCCATTGCTTGAAGCAAGTATAAAACAGGTTCAAGCTGATTTGGAATTGTTTTCACTGGATACAGAACAGCCTCAAGTAAAAAAACAGTATCGATGGTGTGCAGAACAAATGCATGCTGTATATCAAATGGTTTCACCTTATACGAAATAATATCTTTACACATAAGGGTTAAGAGGTTGTTTCGTTGTGTAGGATAATTGGGTGTCCCCTGAACGTGTCATTGTGCAAAGAAAAATATCTTCAATACGATGAATCCCTTTATCAATAAGCTGTTGGCGAAGGGATTCTTCTGTTGTATTTAAGTGAGTAATCACTTCTTTCATAAAACGTCCATCTACAATAACGGGATAAGCAATTGTGTCTATTGGATTAGCTAGATTGAATTCTTCTCTAGTAGGAGTCACTTTATTTGCTTTTTTTTGCACACTAAGCGAACCGTTTGCTTCGATAATGGCTGAATAAACGTCCTCAATATTAAAAATATCCTTTCCACGCAATAGCTGTAAAATGTTATCAACTGAATATTGAACATTTTCTAGATTTGCTTTAATTAATTTTCCATCACGAATGACTTCAATTGGATGAAATGTAATCCACTTAGCAAATGATCTCCTTTTAATTAATAAGGTTGAAACAACTTTTTGAAAAAGAGCAATGACAACAATTGCAAAAGCTGTGTAAGTATGCTGAATGCTCGGATCAGCAATATCAGCTCCTGTAACTGAAGCAAGTGTCATCATAATAAGAAAATCAAATACGGGCATTTGACCAATCGCACGCCTTCCCATATACAATGTCAGCATTAAAAGAAGTGGTAAAATCGTCATGATTCTTCCGAATATTTGAAACAACTCTTCCATCGTTCAACCCCCCATTTTTATATTTTCTCTATAATAAGTAAAATTATGAGCTTGAATATAATAGAAGTGTTTATTTTGAATCAGGATCAGAATTTATCAGTATATCCTATTATAAAAAGATTGAATGAAAAGATGTTTAAAAGGTTAGTTAAAGAGGATGTAGACGGATTCTCGGATGGCGTGGCACCATGCGTTACAACGATTTGGGCACGACGCAATTAAGAAAAAATCGCTACCGCAGTTTTTATTATCATATTTTTGTCACCATTGCATAGAATGGGCTAATAAGAGAATGACAGGACAAGTTTAGTTGAATCCTATTAGTCAAGGATGGGGATGGAGAGATGGGAAGAAGAATTATATGTATGAGCATTGCTATAATCATGATTTTTTCTGCACAATCACAAATTACACAGGCAAACAATCGCCATGTTTCTGCTCAAGCTGCTATATTAATGGAACAAGAATCAGGAAGAGTGTTATATGAAAAGAATGCTCATGATCAACTAAGAATTGCTAGTATAACCAAGATTATGACAGCTTTATTAGCCATTGAGTCAGGAAAAATGAACGAAATGGTTAAAGTGAGTAATCGTGCTGAGGGAACAGAAGGATCTTCGATTTATTTAAGAGCTGGAGAAGAAATGGCACTTGAAGATTTAGTATATGGATTAATGTTAAGAAGTGGGAATGATGCAGCGATAGCTATTGCTGAGCATGTCGGTGGCAGCTTAGAGGGATTTGTCTATTTAATGAATGAGAAAGCAAAGCAAATTGGTATGTACAATACGCTGTTTCAAAACCCTCATGGTTTAGATGATCATGAAGACCACTTTTCCACTGCCTATGATATGGCTCTTTTAACACAATATGCGATGCAATTTGAACAATATCGAACGATTGCTTCTACCAAAAGTCATCGAGTTGACGGTGAACAAATACGCGTTTGGAAAAATAAAAATCGTTTATTAACAGAGCTGTATCCTCATTCAACTGGAGGAAAAACAGGATTTACAAAACGCGCTAAAAGAACTCTTGTTTCAACAGCTGAAAAAAGTGAAAACAAATATATCGTTGTGACGTTAAATGCTCCAAGTGATTGGCATGACCATATGAACTTATTTGAATGGGTGTTTGATCAATATGAAACAGAAATGATTATTGAAAAGGGAATGATTAAAGGTATCGATCATCCTTTTTATAAAGATCGTATATATGTTTCTCATCCTTTTCTTTATCCATTAAATGAATCAGAAAAAGAATCGTTAGAAATTTCACTCACTCTTGATGAACCTCCGAAAAAAAGTGGACAGGAACAGCGATTTGATCAACAAAAAGTAGGTCATTATGATGTACTTGTCTACAATGACTTGATCGGTAGAGTTCCGATTATTTACGAAGCTCCAATTGAACAAGAAAAAGGCTTTTGGACGAATTTTAAAAATGTTTTTTCTTCTTATATTGGAGTGAAACCGTATGATTAATAAAATATGGATGTCAATGCTAGTCATTGGCGTAGTTTTTGCAGCTTTTAACGGTAGAATGTCTGAAGTGAATGAAGCCATTTTTTCAGGTGCTAAGGATGCTGTTACGATTTGTATTGGTCTCATTAGTATTCTTGTTTTTTGGTTAGGGCTCATGAGAATAGCAGAGGTTGCTGGTATGCTTCGAGGCTTGTCACGTTTAATGGAGCCATTTGTTCGTAAAATTTTTCCTGAAGTGCCTAAAGGCCATCCAGCAATGGGATACATTTTATCAAATATGTCTGCTAACCTTTTTGGTTTAGGCAATGCCGCTACTCCAATGGGAATTAAAGCGATGCAACAATTAAAGGAGCTAAATGGTAATAAAGATTCAGCAAGTCGATCCATGATTACCTTGTTAGCGATTAATACAGCTAGCATAACCTTAATTCCAACAACTGTTATATCCATTCGTATGAGTTATGATTCTGTAGCTCCAACAGAAATTGTCGGTACCACGTTAATGGCTACGATATGTTCAACATTAGGTGCCATTCTTATCGATCGATTTTTTTACTATCGTCGCTTAAGAAAGGGGCGCTGAGTCATGAATTGGATTACAGTTATTTCCATTTGGTTTATACCCATTTTAATTGCATTTGTGCTCATGTACGGAACATATAAACAGGTTCCAACTTACGAGACTTTTGTAGAAGGAGCTAAAGAAGGATTCGGAATGGCTATTTCAATAATTCCATATTTGGTCGGAATGTTAGTAGCTATTTCTGTTTTTCGTGCGTCTGGGGCAATGGATTTTATAATTGAGCTTCTAAAGCCGATGCTACAAGCTCTAGGAATTCCATCAGAGATTGTCCCTCTTGCACTGATTAGACCTATTTCTGGAACAGGTGCTTTAGGAATGACGTCTGATTTAATCGCGACGTATGGTCCTGATTCGTTTATCGGTCGCCTTGCATCGACGATGCAAGGGAGTACGGATACAACGTTTTATGTTTTAACCGTTTATTTTGGAGCCGTTGGAATTCGAAAAATGGGAGATGCTTTAAAAGTAGGTCTTTTAGCTGATTTAGTAGGTATTATAGCTGCTATAATTGTTGTAAGTTATGTGTTTGGAAGGTAGAATAGAGCTATTAGCTGATTACTTTTTGGTTATGATGAAACTAAGGTAATCAGTTTTTTTGTTTTGAGAATTTTTACGAAATTATCATACGTACACTGTTCACAATATTGCAATGTTTGATTTGCTTGAGAAATTAAAGTGGTACGAGTATGATGTTAAATGAGGTGAACATATGGAACGTCTACAAAAAGTCATTGCACAAGCAGGAATTACGTCAAGAAGAAAAGCTGAACAGTTAATTATTGAAGGAAAAGTAAGAGTAAATGGGAAAGTAGTTCGAGAGCTAGGTGTAAAAGTGATACCTAATAAAGATGAGATAGAAGTGAATGGTGTACCCATTGATCGTGAAGAACCTGTCTACTTTTTACTTTATAAGCCTAGTGGTGTGATTTCAAGTGTGAGTGACGATAAAGGTCGAAAAGTCGTAACCGACTTTATCGAAATTGAGCAACGAGTTTTTCCGATTGGTCGACTTGATTATGATACCTCGGGAATTATTTTACTAACGAATGATGGAGAATTTGCAAATCTTTTAATGCACCCGAAATATAATGTAAATAAGGTGTATGTTGCGAAGGTAAAAGGAATCCCGAGTAAAGAGGGGCTAAGGAAGCTTCAAAATGGAATTGTGTTAGAGGATGGGAAAACAGCACCTGCGAAGGTGAAAATGACCTCACTTGATAAGAGAAAGCAAACAGCTATTATTCGAATAACGATTCATGAAGGGCGTAATCGCCAAGTAAGAAGAATGCTTGAAGCAATTGGGCACCCTGTCATGAAGTTAAAAAGAGAAGAATACAGCTTTTTGAATTTAAAAGGATTAAACCCAGGTGAAGGACGAGCTTTAAAGCCAATCGAAGTGAAGCATTTAAGAGAAATAGCTGTCACGAAACCGTCATAAAACGCCTTATCACCGCTTTAAGGAAGACGTTATAATAACATAGTGTTAAGTGTTTTTTGAGAGGAGGACGAGTGAATGAAGCAAAAACGTTTAGTGATGCGAACGAGCGTTTTAGTATTGATCGGAGCAGCCCTTGCTTATACGTTTTATTCTCAATTTTTTATGGATCAAAGTTTAGCGAAAGTAGGAGAAGAGTCGATTAATTTTGCATTAACCGACCTCAATGGCGAACGAATTGAATTAAGTGAATATGAAGGGAAAGGTGTATTTCTTAATTTTTGGGGTACATTCTGTCCTCCATGTGAAAAAGAAATGCCGATTATGGAAGAGTTATACGATGAGTATAAGGAAAAAGGTGTTGAAATTATTGCCGTTAATGTAAACGAACCAGAACTGACGGTTGAGCGTTTCGCTAGTCGGTATAATTTGACGTTTCCGATTGTAATTGATAAGGGTCGTTCTGTGACAAATGCATATGGCGTCCATCCTTTACCAACTACAATTTTAATAAATGAACATGGCACTGTCGAACATGTTTTTGAAGGTGGTATGACAGAAAGCATGGTACGAGATTTTATGGAACGGATAATACCAGAAGATCAGTAAAGTATTGAGGTGTGGGGAATGAGTCAAATCAAGTGTGAATGCGGACATTTAAATCAAGAGGGGACACAAGTTTGTGAGGCTTGTGGGAATCCAATTGGTGAATACAACGAATCAACTAAGCTCCTAGATATGAAATATGAAGGAGTGGCTCGTCGCTCGCAAACATATACGACTACAATGATAGATAAAGTTTGGATGTTTTTTTCTTCTGTTAAAGTCGGGATATGGATCATTGTTATTACATTAATAGCGTCCTCATTAGGAACGATTTACCCACAAGAAATGTATATACCAGGTGGTGTAAGTCCTACAGAGCATTATGAAGCCGAGTACGGCTTTACAGGGAAGCTCTATTATGAGCTAGGGTTGCACAACCTATATGGAACATGGTGGTACATGCTTCTAGTAGCAGCGCTAGGAGTATCAATATTAATTGCGAGTATTGATCGTTTTTTTCCATTATATCGTGCATTGAAAAATCAACGTGTCTCAAAACATCGTAATTTCTTAAAACGTCAACGCCTTTACGGCTATACAGAAGTGAACCATGTTGATGAAAAGCTACAGACAATAAACAAAAAATTAAAGCAAAAGAAATATAAAATTCGAGAAGAAAACGGAAATGTACTTGCGGAAAAAAATCGTTTTGCTAGATGGGGACCATATGTCAATCATATTGGGTTAATTATCTTCTTAATTGGTTGCATGCTACGTTATTTTCCTGGAATGTATGTTGATGATCATATGTGGATTCGAGAAGGGGAAACAGCTGAAGTCCCGCATACAGATGGTCAGTTTCATGTCGAAAATGAACAATTTATTATTGAAGTTTACGACGAAGAAAATGAGTTGTACCGAGAGGCATTAAATCGAGCTGAAGGTGCAATAGCTAGTAACTATCAAACAAATGCTGTGTTATATGAACGACAAGATACGGGAATCATTGGAGATGATGCTGAATTAGTTGAGATAGAACGCTATCCAATTCGAGTAAACGAACCATTAACATTTAGTGGCTTTTCTCTTTATCAAATGGATTATAAGCTTAATGAACTTAGCTCAATGAGTTTCACACTTGAAAATAAGGAAACTGGCGAACAATTTGGTCAATTGGATGTTGACCTCTCAAGCCCTCAAGCAGTATATGATTTGGGAGAAGGGTATTATGTTGAAATTCGTGAATATTTTCAAGATTTTTATTTAAATAATAATGTTCCATCAACACGATCAAATGTTCCAAACAATCCTGTGTTTATTTTCGATATGTATACACCTGATACTCCTGAAGGAGAAGTAAGCTTTGTTGGAATTCAAACAAACCTTGAGCCTTTAGGTGAAAATGAATATAAGATGTCATTTGTCGATTTGGAAACGAATCATGTAACAGCTCTCGTTTTGAGAAAGGACTATACATTTCCGTTATTAATCATTGGTGGAGTTATTTTTATGATTGGTCTCATTCAAGGCTCCTATTGGGCACATCGTAGAATCTGGTTTCAACAAATCGATAACGAATTCATTATCGCTGGTCATACGAATAAAAATTATTTATCTTTACGCAAAGATATTGACGAAATATTAGAAGGTACAACGATTCCTTCTCCTGTCGATCAGTTGGAAAATGAAGAAGAGGAAAAAGAGATAACAAATTAGTTGAAAAATAAGCGCAAGGAGGCGGGAGTATGGTTGAATTGAGTGGTAATCTTCTTTATATTGCTTTCTTTCTCTATTTGTCAGCAACGATTTTTTTTGCGGTTTCCGTTACAGGAAGAAAGTGGCGTAATAAAGAAGGAGAAATGAGAGGAAATCGATGGGGGTTTATAGGTTTTCTCTCTTCCATTTTCGCATCGTTTTTTTCACTTGGATATTTTTTTACTCGTTGGTATATAGCGGGGCATGCACCCGTTAGTAATATGTATGAATACATGACCTTTTTTGCAATAGCAATTGGTTTAGCCTTTATTATTTTATATGCTATTTACCGTTCAAACTATTTAGGTTTATTTACAATGCCAGTTGTTATGCTTTTAATTGCTTATGCTTCTATGTTCCCTGGTGAAATTTCACCGTTAATTCCATCTCTTCAAAGTAATTGGTTAACAATACATGTTATTACTGTCGCTCTTGGACAAGGGATATTGACGATAGGGATGGCAGCTGGGCTCATATATTTATTAAGGACGATTGATTTTTCAAAAACAAATAAGCGTACACGTTCAATGGAAATTATTCTTTTCTGTGTATTAAGCTTAGTTGGATATATCGTTGCGGGCACCGCTTTTAACTTAGCTAATTATGAAGCGCAGTTTAATTATATAAATGAATTTGAAACAGAAGCAACAATGACATATACGATGCCAGCATTCATAGGGCCGAATGAAGGGGAGCTTTTGACAGAAGGTGCTTTATCTCCATTTCTTTATGTGCCCGAGAATATTCGAGCAAATGATATGAACACCGTTATTTGGTCTATCTTAGTTGGTCTAATTCTTTATTGGTTATTACGGCTTATTCTTCGTAAACGAATAAGCGCTGCTATTCAACCTTTACTAAAAGGAGTAAGTCCACAATTAATTGATGAAATAAGTTATCGAGCAATAGCAATTGGTTTTCCTGTCTTTACACTTGGAGGGTTAATATTTGCGATGATATGGGCACAGATTGCTTGGTCCCGCTTTTGGGGATGGGATCCTAAAGAGGTTTGGGCATTAATTACTTTCTTATTCTATGCTGCATATTTACATTTAAGACTTTCAAAAGGGTGGCATGGCGAGCGTTCAGCTTGGCTATGTGTCATTGGATTTGGTATCATAATGTTTAACCTTGTGTTTGTTAATTTAGTTATAGCTGGGTTGCATTCATATGCCCTATAATGGTAAGGGGTGTTCCTTTATTGGAGCACCCCTTTTGAACAGATGGAGGAGGTAGAAGTTATATGGAGCATGCTCGTTTATTAGTAGTAGATGATGAGGATCGGATAAGAAGATTATTAAAAATGTATTTAGAACGTGAAAATTATCAAGTAGAAGAGGCTGAAAATGGTGAGGAAGCCTTACAATTAGCACTTGAAAAAGACTTCGATGTCATATTATTAGATATAATGATGCCAGGAATGGACGGTATTGAAGTATGCCAAGAGCTTCGTAAATCGAAAGCAACACCTGTTATTATGTTAACAGCAAAAGGAGAAGAAGCAAACCGTGTGCAAGGCTTTGAAGTTGGAACGGATGATTATATTGTGAAGCCTTTTAGCCCGAGAGAAGTTGTCTTACGAGTAAAAGCGTTACTTCGACGTGCTTCTGCTACAAAATTTATGCAAACCGATACTCTAGCAAAAAATGTATTAGTCTTTCAAGAATTAACCATTGATCATGACGCGCATCGTGTTATGGTCGCTGATGAAGAGATTTCGTTAACACCAAAAGAATATGAATTACTTCATTATTTAGCCCAATCTCCTGATAAAGTTTTTTCGCGAGAGCAATTACTCAAGGATGTATGGAATTATGATTTTTTTGGTGATTTACGTACGGTCGATACACATATTAAACGGTTACGTGAAAAGTTAAATAAAGTATCACCGCAAGCTGCATCGATGATTGCAACTGTATGGGGAATAGGTTATAAGTTTGAGGCACAGAAAGACTAATGTTATGGCGTAGTGTAGTTGGTAAGCTTTGGCTTACAATTATTTTACTAGTTACATTTGTGTTAACGTTATTAATGGTTCTTCTTCTTCAATCATTTGAGAGAGTTCACGTAAATACGGCCGAGTCGCAATTAATGAATCATGCACAGATGATTGCTTCAATGTATGAGCGCTATGATCAAGAAGAAGCATTATACGTTATTCAAGAGTATGCTGAAACGTTTGATACAAAATTAATTTTACTTATAGAGGGAGAAAAAGTTTTAAGTACTGAAAATCATCATTCGCATTATTTAGCGTTGCATACGTTATACAATAATCATGTGTTAATGGAAGTATTTTCAGGTGAGCAAATTGTCCGTACAGAAGGTGATTTTCCTTTTGAAAGTCATGACGAACAATTATACGCCGAAATCATGATTGTTGGTGTACCGGTGCAGCCTGGTGAAATAGAAGATAGCGCTGTTTTTCTCTATCAATCTTTAGACGCAATTAATTCAGCAACAGCAGAAACGAGAAGAATTGTGTATCTATCTGGTGGTATAGCGATCATTATGACAACAGTATTTGCTTTTTTCCTATCATCAAGGGTAACAGCACCACTACGAAAAATGCGTGAAATGGCATTAGAAGTCGCAAAAGGAGAATTTGAAACGAAAATACCGATTTTGACACATGATGAAATTGGACAATTGGCAATGGCTTTTAATCGAATGGGAAGAGAATTAAATAATAATATTCACGCGTTAAATCAAGAAAAAGAACAGTTAGCACGAATATTAGGAAGTATGGCTGACGGTGTCATTACGTTAAATAAATATGGTAAGGTCGTGCTAGCGAACCCTCCAGCAGAACGTTTTATTCAATCTTGGTCTTTTGAACAAGGTCAAATTCGACCAGAAGAGAAGCTACCTGATACAATTGGAACATTATTTGAACAGGTCGTAACATTTGAAAAGGAACAAACGACGGAAATTGAAGTGCAAGGCAGAAGCTGGACTATTTTAATGACTCCGCTATATGATCAAAACGTAATAAGAGGAGCAGTTGCTGTTTTTCGTGATATGACTGAAGAACGACGGCACGATAAATTACGTAAGGATTTCATTGCAAACGTTTCACATGAATTACGTACACCAATATCGATGCTCCAAGGCTATAGTGAGGCGATTATTGATGATGTAGCTCAATCAGATGAAGAGAAAAAGGAAATGGCAAAAATCATTTATGATGAATCACTAAGAATAGGACGATTAGTGAATGAATTATTAGATTTAGCAAGAATGGAAGCGGGGCACGTCGAATTACATGCAGAACACATACCTCTTCACCCATTTGTTGAAAAGGTCGTCCGAAAATTTCAAGGTTTGGCGAAAGAACAAAACATTACACTTTCACTTGATGCAACTAAATTAGACAAAGAAGCAACCATTGATCCAGATCGTATTGAACAGGTATTAACAAACTTACTTCACAATGCAATAAGACATACAAATGAAGAAGGCCATGTGACGTTGCGTGTACGTTCATTTGATGAAGGGACAAAGTTTGATGTTCTTGATACAGGCTCTGGAATACCAGAAGAGGACCTACCGTTTGTTTTTGAGCGTTTTTATAAGGCAGATAAGGCTAGAACTCGAAGTCGCGGAGGAACGGGCTTAGGTTTAGCGATTGCTAAAAATATTGTTGAAGCTCACAATGGCCATATTTCTGTTCATAGTAAATTAAATGAAGGTACAGAATTCACATTTTTCATCCCAAATATTGCGATGTATAATGAGTAACGTGTATTGAGAGAAATTTCCTGCGCCTAATTGTTGGTTTTTACTAAAAAAAATGGCAGAAAAACCTCTTGACTAATCGTAGGAAGGAGGCTGGGACAAAAGTGTTGTCTCAGCCTCTTTTTTCTATTCCATATTTAAAATCGAATGAAGAATAGCCAACCAGCGTTCTTGCGTTTCTAAAGTTGTAAAGCCTAAATGCTCAACTAAAGAATGTAAGCCTTGAGAATCTAGGTGGTAAATACAATGTTTCATTTCTTTTTCACTCGTTGTATATTCAAGAAATTGAATCATTTCTCGTCTCATTATCACCTCTAAGATTGGCTCGAAACGGTAATGTTTTCTCTAGCTTTTTTAGCTGCGTCAACCATTTTTTTTAGTGCAGCAATTGTTTCTTCTTCGGAGCGTGTTTTCAAGCCACAATCTGGGTTAACCCAGAAACTTTCAGCTGGAAGAACTTTTAGTGCACGTTCAATGATTGATGACATTTCGGATACGTTTGGAATACGAGGACTGTGAATATCATATACACCTAAACCAATTCCTTTTGTATAGGTTGTTTTTTCAAATGCTTCAATCATTTCACCATGACTTCTAGAGGTTTCAATGGAGATCACATCTGCGTCCATTGCATCAATCGCATCAATAATTTCATTAAATTCGCTATAGCACATATGTGTATGAATTTGCGTTAGGTCATCGATATCAGATGTACAACGTCTGAATGCTTCAATGCTCCATTGAAGATAGTCTTCTTGCTTCTCTTTCTTCAATGGTAAACCTTCGCGTAATGCAGGTTCATCAACCTGAATCATCGTAATATTTGCTTCTTCTAATGCTTGTACTTCTTTAAGAAGCGCTTCTGCAATTTGAAAGCTAATTTCTTTATTAGAAATATCGTTTCGAGCAAAGGACCAGTTTAAAATGGTGACAGGTCCAGTAAGCATTCCTTTAACTGGTTTCTCTGTTAATGATTGTGCATAAACAACTTCTTTCACTGTCATTGGCTTAGTAAATTCTACATTACCGAAAATGATAGGTGGTTTTACACAACGTGAGCCATATGACTGAACCCAACCATTTTTCGAGAAAGCAAACCCCGATAACTTTTCGCCGAAAAATTCGACCATGTCATTTCGTTCGAACTCACCGTGAACGAAAACATCAAGTTCAAGATCTTCTTGAATTTGGATCCATTTCTTCATATATTCATTGATCTGTTGCTCATAGTTTTCGTTAGATAATTCTCCTTTACGCCACTTTAAACGGGTTTGGCGTACTTCTGTTGTTTGTGGGAAACTCCCGATCGTCGTAGTAGGTAGTAAAGGTAATTTCCATTTTTTATGTTGAAGCTCGGCTCTTTTACTGAAATGAGTACCTCGATTCGTTTTCAGTTCGTTTAATTTTTTTTCGGTTCTCCATGCAGATTCACCTAAATCGTAAATGCCTTTTTGGTGTTCCTTTAATTTGTCCTCATATTGATAACGTTTTGATAGGATGTCTTTTAATAATATCATTTCTTCTAGTTTCTCATCACAATAGGCAAGTGCCCCTTTTACGAGAGGATCTAGTGCATCTTCATACTTTAACGTTACTGGAACGTGCAGTAAGCTTGATGAAGGCTGAATAAGCTGCCTGGAATATGGGACTACTTCATTAATTCTTTCAAGAAGCTTAGATACTTTGTTGAGGTCACTTTTCCAAATGTTTCGACCATCAATAATTCCGACACCAAGTACTTTATCTTGAGGGAAGCCGTACGTGATTAAGGAATTTAAATTATTTTCCTTTCCATAAACAAAATCAAGGCCTATCCCTTTCACTGGTAATGAAATGAGCTCTAAATATTGATCAACACTTTCAAAATACGTTTGTACGATTAAATCAATGTCAGTTGTATTAGCTAGTTGAGTGTAAACTTGTTTAATTAGATACCAGTCCTCCTCACTTAAATCCGTTACAAATGTAGGTTCATCGATTTGGACAATTTCTGCACCTGCTTCTTTCAACTCTGATAAAACCTGTGAGTAAAGTGGGATTAATTGCGACAAAAGGTTTGAGAATTCTGACTTTTTATATCCCTTTGATAAGCTTAAGAATGTAAAAGGTCCTAAAATAACCGGCTTTCCAATTACATTTAATTCTTCTTTCGCTTCTTTAAATGCTTTCAACGGTTTGTTTTCAACGAGTGTAGGCTTTGCGTCCTGTAGCTCAGGAACAATGTAGTGGTAGTTTGTATCAAACCATTTTGTCATTTCACACGCTTGAGCGTCTCCTCCGCGTGCCATTGCATAGTAAGTAGCTAAAGAAACAGCCCCTCCGGAATATTGAAAACGATTTGGAACGATACCAAACATAGTCGCTGTATCAAGCACATGATCATAATAAGTAAAATCATTAACAGGAATATAATCAATGCCTAATTCCATTTGCTTCTTAAGATGATTTAGACGAATTTCTTTCATTTGAGTATGTAACTCATCTTCAGTAATCGAACCTTTCCAAAACGACTCTAACGTTCTTTTCCATTCGCGTTGTTCACCAATTCGTGGATAACCTAAGTTGCTTGTTTTAATTGACATTCAAACATCTCCTCCAAAATGTGTATTCATAAAACAAAAAAGGATATTATTACCTATACTAGTGTAATAATATCCTTATGACGGCATGCGTAAATAAGCTATTATAACACCTCCCTATCTCCCGTAGGTAAAAACAGTGTTGTTGAAATTGGCAGGTCTCCTGGCTCTAGAATCAACGTCACAATCACCTTCCCAGCTATATAAGCCAGTGGTTTAAGAAATTGTAACTCATCTACTACAGTGGCGGGACCGCTCCGGAATTTCACCGGATTCCCTTTTAAACTTTGAAAGTCATTGTATTCAAAGTACCGATTTCCAACATATGAAATTGTTTTATACTTTATCGTGAAGGAGGAGAAATGTCAAGAGAATTTTTATTAGGTAGAATGTAAAATAATCATGTATACTAGTGAAAACGATTAGAAAGAGGGATTGTATTGAAGTTGTATACACGAACTGGAGATGAAGGTAAAACAAGTGTTATTGGTGGGCGTGTAATGAAGAGTCATATTCGTGTTGAAGCATATGGGACAATAGATGAATTGAATGCTTTTGTTGGTCAAGCAGTAACACAATTAGAAGATGATCTATTTCGAGATATTAAGGGTGAGCTAGAGAGAATCCAACATGAACTATTTGACTGTGGTGGAGATTTAGCTGCTATTAAGAAATCAGATAAAATCCGATATAAAACAAATCAAGCAATGATTGATTATTTAGAGAAAAGGATGGATGTTTACATAGATGAAGCACCATCAATTGAAAAATTTATTTTACCAGGGGGGGCAGAAGCTGCAGCAACGTTGCATATATGTAGGACGATTGCAAGAAGAGCTGAACGCCAAGTTGTTCAATTACTAGAAACAAACGAAGATTACAATCCGTATGTTCTTAAATATTTAAATCGTTTATCAGATTATTTATTCGCTATTGCAAGAGTTGCAAATGCAAGATTAAAAATAAAGGACATCGAATATATTCGCAGTGCGGCTGTTTTTAAAAATGGGGTAAGAAAAGAAGAGAAGTAGGAATGAAAGAGAAGTTTCAAAGGGATTGCTACCTTTTGAAATTTCTCTTTCTTTTTTACGCATAATACAATTAGGGTTTTTTCATACTAACTTTAGAGCACAGTGATATGTAGGTGGTGAGACATAGTGATTAGTAGATGGATTATGAATAGAAAAAGTCAGAATAAAGAGCAGCCTTTAGCGAATATGATTAACCTATTTAAAAAGTCAGAGGATTTTGTTGAGAGCGAATACATACTTAATGGGAAATTGTTTTACATAGCTTATTACGAACCACTTATTGACAACAAAGAATTAAACGAAAATGTGCTGAAAGTATTAAAGGAAAATCATACGTATATAACATTAGAGGAAATGAAAGATGCTGTTGCTAATGCGAATTCACTCTGGATCAACCAAAGTGATGAACTGAGAGAAAAGGTTATGCATGGTTTTGTCATTATTTATGATCAACCTTTGCCTAAAAGGTGTCTAGCTATACAAGCAACTCAAGAAAATAATCGCTCAGTTGCGCCACCAGAAACTGAATTTAGTGTCTCAGGACCTCAAGAGGCGTTCATAGAATCACTTGATACAAATATTTATTTAATTCGAAAACGATTACCTCTCCCACAATTACAAATAAAAGAATTATCTATCGGAAAATTAACACAAACTCGTGTTGTGGTTATGTATATAGATGGTATTGCTGATCCTGATAATATTGAAACTGTCATACAAAGACTTCATTCAATTGAGATTGATCAGGTAATTGATGCGAATGCACTTTCACAAATGATTACTGACCAAACGATGTCTATTTTCCCACAGTTAATTCATACAGAGAGACCTGAAAGAGTTGCCGCTGTCTTAGCAGAAGGAAAAATTGCCTTTATGGCAAACGGATCTCCAGATGCCATTATTGGACCAGCGACTCTAATTGAATTTTTTTCTTCTCTAGAAGATTATTATTTACATTGGCAAATAGCTTCGTTTTTACGCCTTTTGAGGTTTGGAGCTGTACTTTTCTCTATTTTTTCTACACCGATTTATGTTGCTGTTTTAACATTTCATTATGAATTAATTCCGCGTGATTTATTGTCAACCATTATTGCATCACGTAGTAATATTCCTTTCCCACCGATTATTGAAGCTATATTTTTAGAATTAACAATTGAGTTGTTACGCGAAGCGGGTGCACGCCTACCGACAAAGGTAGGTCAAACAATCGGAATCGTTGGAGGAATTGTTATAGGACAGGCCTCTGTTGAAGCTGGTTTAACAAGTAACATTTTATTAATTATTGTTGCACTAGCCGCCCTAGCATCATTTACAACTCCTGTATATCAAATGGGGAATACAATTCGTGTTATTCGCTTTCCGATTTTGTTTATGGCTGCTTTTTTTGGTGGAGTAGGTGTTGCATTTTGCGGCTTATATGTATTAATTCATTTGATTAGACTGACATCTTTAGGGCGTCCTTACATGGAGCCGTTATTCCCTCCAAGGTTTACCGATTGGAAGGATGCATTTGTTCGTTTACCTTTTAACAGAATGTCTAAAAGACCGATATACATGCGTCCGCTTGATAGTGGTCGTTTTAATTTTAAGAGAGCAACGTCTAAAAGTGATTTTGATGAATAGGAAAGGAGGATGATTTTATGCATAAGCCAATTAAAGAGCAATACTTAGTGTCAGGCTTTTTAGCCTTCTTTCTCATTCATTCAGTTCAGGTTGGAGTGGGCATGCTGAGCTTTCAGCGAACCATTGTCAAGGAAGCAGGATATGACGGCTGGTCTTCCGTATTAATATCGGGATTAGCTGTCCACATAATTGTTGCTTGCATGTACCTTCTTTTAAAAAGGTCTAATGGAGATTTAATGAGTATTCATCAGCAAATTTTCGGGAAATGGGTAGGCAATATTTTAAGTTCTATTGCAATGATTTATTTTATTGGAGTAAGTGTTACGGTTTTACGTTCTTATATTGAAGTTGTTCAAGTGTGGATGTTTTCAGATTTACCAACGTGGGGAATTACAATTGTTTCTGTGAGCTTTTTTTACTACGTTGTTTCCGGAGGATTTCGAACAGTTGTTGGGTTAGCCTTTATAGGTGTCATTATACCAGCTCTTTTGTTTCCTGTGCTCTTATTACCATTGGAGTATGCTCAGTTCATTAACATGCTACCGATCTTAAAACATTCGATCTTAGATCTTTTATTAGGGGCAAAGGAGGCAACGTTAAGCTTCTTAGGTGTGGAACTACTTTTGCTTTTTTACCCCTTTTTAAAAAAGAAAGAAGATACACAGAAATGGTCGCAGCTGGCTGTTTTCACTACAACTACTATTTATTTATTAATCATGCTTGTTAGCCTATCTTTTTTTAGTGAAGAGCAGCTAAACAAAACGATATGGGCTACGCTGACGTTATTTAAAGTTGTGCAACTCCCTTTTTTAGAAAGGTTTGAATATATCGGAATCTCGATGTGGATGTTTTTAATTGCTCCTAATATCGGATTATTACTATGGGCGGCTACACGATGTGCAAAGGTTGTCTTTAAAATGAGTCAAAGAAAAGCTTTAATTATAGCTGTTGTATTAGTTGGTATTGCCTGTATTATGCTACCTTCAAGGCAAGAAATAAAGATATTTAATGAAATGATTGGAAATATTGGATTCTATTTTGTGTATGTCTATATCCCAATATTAGTCATATTGCAAACGTTAGTAGTGAAAATAAGGAGGAATAAACATGGGCAAAGTACTTCGGTTTAGTTACTTAGTCCTGTTTTTAATAGTTCTAAGCGCTTGTTTAGAAACGAGTATAGTTGATGAAGTTGCATTAATTCGCATTGTTTCAATTGATAAAGCTGATGAAGATGACTTCATAAAAGTTACCGTTAATTTCCCTACTTTTCTAGAACAAGGGGAAGAAAGTCTATTACAGCAAGGATCTATTTCAGCGAATGGACAAACAACAAAAGGAACGAAAATTCTATTGAATCGGCGCTCTCAAAAGCCAATACGATTTGGACAAACGCGCGTCATGCTTTTTGGTGATGAACTTGCAAAGGAAGGTGTTGAAATCTATTTAGATGCGATGTATCGAGACCCTTCAGTTGGGAATCGAATGCTAATTGGTATTGTAAAGGGAAATAGCGCTGGAAAAATGTTAGAAACAGAGCTCGGCGTAGGTGAATTAGCAGGCGTCTTCATTCCGGATCTCATTCAGCAAAATATGGATTTAAATACAATACCGTCAACGAATATGCATGAATTTCTTTTTAGTATGTATAACGATGGTCGAGATCCATTTGCTCCAATGTTAAAGCTTCAAGGAAGCAATGTTCGCATAATAGGAACCGCTTTGTTTTCAGGTCAATATTACCATTCTGAGATTGGATTAGATGAATCTTTTATTTTAAAGACGATTACATCAGTAACAAAACAAGCGATCAAACAATTCGAGGTGAAAGATGAAGAAGAGCAACCTGTTTATATTGTTATAGAAAAATTAAATAGCCATTTAAATAAGCAAGTAGACAAGTCTGGAGAAAGTCCTTTATTTCGATTTAATATACAAATCGATGGTGAAATACAAGATCATAGTGGAGATTTTAATTTCGACGAACCAGAAACCGTTGATAATTATGAAAAGAAAATAGAAGATAAACTAAAGCTACAAACACTTGATATGCTTGAACGTTTTCGTGATCAAGGAATTGATCCAGTGGGAATCGGTGAATTGTATAGAAGTACAACAAGAGATTGGAACCCTACAATGTGGGAAGAAGAGATATATTCTACAGCAAATTTTGAGGTGAACGTTTCGATTAACATTGTTCAATCAGGTGCTATTGAATAAAAAGCATAAAATCGGTCAAGCCTTCATATGATAGTACAGTCATTGTCAAAGAATGGTACAAGTATGGAGGAGGATACGATGATGGATTTAATAAAAAGATTATGTATTGTGTTAGGGATTATGGCCTTTTTGGGCGTGTTGTTTTTCAGTACTTCATATACATTTGCTGCTGAGGATCGAGGTGTTCCTTATGAGTGGGAGGAAGCCTTTATTTGGCCGACAGTTGGCGAATTAACAGACACATTCGGAACGAGAGGGGGATCTCATTATGGAATTGATATTGCAGCAGAGGAAGGTACTCCAGTTGTTTCTGTTGCAGACGGTGTTGTTTCTCGGTCTTATTATTCTGATACATATGGAAATGTGATATTTATTAATCATGATAATCAAATGGAAACGGTTTATGCTCACTTACACGAACGATTAGTTAAAGAAGAACAATATGTGGAAGAAGGTCAATTAATTGGAACGGTCGGTACGACAGGTCGTTCATCAGGTAACCATTTACACTTTGAAGTCCATCAAGAAAGCTGGAATGTACATAAATCAGAAGCGATAGATCCTTTATTTGTGCTGTCTCAAAAGCCTAGTCATATGTATGCTTCATTAGAAGCTGAAAGAAATGATGCCATATCTGCTGCTGCAAGAAATGAGGAAGTCTCATCAAATGTTGTGGGCAAGATTACTGTCACGAAAGGGGACACGTTATGGAGTTTAGCGCAGCGTTATGGTGTGTCTGTAGAACTAATTAAGGAATGGAATCATCTTAAGGATGAAACGATTTATATTAATCAACAGCTAATGATTTATGAGGTGAGCACCGTGCATAATGTACAAAAAGGAGAGACTTTAACAGCTATCGCCAATCAATATGAGCGTTCTGTTGATGATGTAATGGAATTAAATAAATTAGACTCTGATCAAATTTTAATCGGTCAAATGCTATATATCGAAAGAGAATAGAGTGTGATCTGTTCATCTATACACCCCCATAGCAAAATAATATATGTTAAAATAGTGTAGTAGTAAGAAGTGAGTAAGCGGGGTATAGAAATGACTGTAGAGACGGAATTGTTAAGATGGTTAAATGAGCAAACGGATATTCATAGTCATAATGTTGTGTTTTTAGATGGTTTTCTATTTATGTTAAAAAAAATCAGGAAACACGGTCACATACGAATGAAAAATAAGCAAGAAATACACCCAAGATTTTGGAGAAGCTATGACCGGGCTTTTAATTTTAATTTAATTAATTCACGAAGTAAAAAAGAGTTAGCTCACTTATATAAATTTTATTTTCACGTAGCCTATCATGAACAGTTTGTTATTGTAAGGTATCATACCATCCAACTATCCGATAAAGGGAACGATTTTTTACAAAGAAATAGGGATGAACAATTAGGCTTGTTATTCTCTTACATATGGTAATAAAAAAGAAAATGACGGGATACGCCATTTTCTTTTATCTATCAATTTATTAACATTCAATTGTATCTGCAAAATGAATTTCTTCAATTTGAAGTAAGTCATCAATGACTTGTTGTTCCACCAATTTATCAACTGCAACCATCATGACAGCTTCTCCGCCTTCTTCCTTTCGGCCTACTTGCATGGTTGCGATATTCACATTATGTTTTGCTAATAATTGCCCCATACGCCCAATTACACCGGGACGATCATTATGGTGAATATAAATTAAATGACCTTCAGGTATGAAATCAACGTTAAATCCATTAATGTTCACGATCCGTGGACCATATTCTTTAATGAACGTTCCTTTTAATTCAAATGTTCTTTCTTCACCACGAACAACTGCATGAATGATATTGGCATAGCCATATGTTTGGCTCATTGTTTTCTCACCAAATGTAATTCCACGCTCTTTCGCAATGAGGCTAGCATTAACATCATTCACACCTGCATCTACACGTGGTTGCAGGAAGCCAGCCATTAAACTACGGGTAATAATAGATGTTTCTAGATCAGTAACCGAACCACCGTATAATACATCTATTTCTTGTACAGGTGTACGCATTACTTGTGAAAGAATATTACCCATTTTTTTAGAAAGATCATAAAATGGCTTCACTTTACTATAAACTTCTTTTGAAAGAGTAGGTAAGTTGATCGAATTGCTAACAGGCTCACCTTGTAAAAATCGTAAAACTTCTTCTGATACTTGTGCAGCTACATTTAATTGAGCTTCCAAAGTAGATGCTGCAATATGTGGAGTTGCAATGACACGTGGGTATGACATTAATTCTTGATCAACTACAGGTTCTTCCTCAAATACATCTAGAGCAACGCCAGCTACATGTCCATTTTCTAAGTAATGCTTTAGTGCCTGTTCATCAATAATACCACCGCGAGCACAGTTAATTAAGAAGACACCACGCTTGGTTTTGGCGATATTCTCCATACCTAGAAGGCCTTTTGTTTCCTTTGTTAATGGAGTGTGAACGGTAATAATATCTGATTGTGATAGTACTTCTTCTAACGCTGCTGTTTGAACGCCAACTTTTTCTGCACGTTCTTTCGTTAAGAATGGATCAAAAACAAGTAATGACATTTCAAACGCTTTTGCCCGTTGTGCAAGTTGTGTACCAATACGTCCAAAACCAACAATCCCTAATGTTTTGCCACGTAATTCGAATCCTTGAAATGCTTTACGATTCCATTCGCCAGCTTTGATGGAAGCATATGCTTGAGGAATATTACGCATTAATGACATAATCATTGCAAAAGTATGCTCAGCAGTTGAAATAGTGTTCCCATCTGGAGCGTTAATGACAACGACACCATGCTTAGTAGCAGCATCTAAATCAATATTATCAACCCCAACACCAGCACGAGCTACAATTTTTAAATTAGGCATTTTGGCTAATAACTCTGCATCAACAGTAGTCGCACTTCGCACAAGCAATGCATCAAATAGAGTTAAATCCTCCACATCGTTTACATTTTTCTCAATACAACGAACGGTGTCACTTTCTAATAATGGTAACAGACCTTCTTTACTCATGCTGTCAGATACTAGAATTTGATAAATCGTTTCTTCATTTTTGTTAGTTTTATTGCTCATACTCTACACTCCTCATTCGTTCTTTTTTTATACAAAAAAGCCTTGATGGGCCTTTTTAGTAAAATGAAAGCGCTACAAACAAAAAACCTTCTGCCCACACGACGTGTGTCGTGAGGGGCGGAAGGTTCAAACCGCGGTACCACCCTCATTTTTTGCTTAACGCAACTCGGGGAGAATCAACTCCAAGATAACGGATTATCCGTATGTACCTACTATTGCATCAGGTTCAGTACATGAACTCAGAAGGGCTTTCAAGAAGGAACCAAACTAGTTCACAGCAACCACTAGCTCTCTGATGTTGGTTTCACATCTATCTTTCTTCATCATCGTTTCATTATGTATAGTTTTTACTTTTTAATTAAGCAGAAATAGTACTAATTGTTTGATAATTTATCATAAACACAACCTTCTGTCAATTGTTGTTTAGTTATTAACTGTCGTTGCTTAGTCATAAAAATAAGTGCAAATCATATATAAATATGGGAGGGGGGAAGAGGTGATGATGCATACAGTACAAATTGGAGAGACGATTAATAAGGTCGCTTTTCAATATGGTATACGTCCATTCGACATTCTTTTATTTAATCGTGAAGTCTTTTCTGAACAACAATATATCTACCCTGGAATGAGATTATACATACAAAATGGAACGCTTAGACAAGATCAAATGGATTGGTTAGGGTTAACTGAGTTTAATCAGCATGATTTAGAAGGAATGCTATCGCGGTTACAGAAAAACGGAGTTGAAACGGATGTCATTGGTTACTCAGTTATGAATAAACCGATATACGCATTTAAAATAGGGACCGGTAAGAAGAAAGTGTTTTACTCTGGCGGGTGGCATGCCAATGAATGGATCACCTCTAAACTGTTAGCTTATTTTTTATATGAGATTAGTGAAAGGCAAAAAGATCAACAAAGATGGCATGGTTATTCAATTGAGGAATTATTGAAAGATAGTACACTTTATGTTGTTCCAATCGTGAATCCAGATGGAATTGAATTAGTTCAACAAGGTATTTATAATGAGCACCCGCACTTTCATCAGGTATTAGAAATCAATAAAGGAATGAGGTCATTTGATCATTGGTCTAGTAACATTCGAGGTGTGGATTTAAATCATCAATGGCCAGCTGGTTGGGCTAAGGAAGCAAATGAAAGTCCGAAAGAGCCATGGTCAAGACATTACAGTGGACAAAAGCCATTAACAGAACCAGAAGCTAAAGCGATTTACAATTATACGAATCAACATCAATTTGATTATGTGTTGGCATTTCACTCTCAAGGTCAAGTCATTTATTGGGGCTATAATCATTTAGAGCCAGAAGTTAGTGAGGAAATGGTAAGCAGACTATCTTATGTTAGTTCTTATTTACCGGTTAAAACAGCGGATAGTGATGGAGGATATAAGGATTGGTTTATTCAGCATTATCGTAAACCTGGTTTTACTATTGAAGTAGGTGTAGGAGTTAATCCATTATCGCCTGATCATTTTTCTGAAGTATGGTCTAATAATTGCTTGCTAACCTTAGAAGCACTGTCACTATAAGAAAAAGGTCATCCAATTTGAGAGATTTGGATGACCTTTTTTGATTTATTCATATTTTAGTGGGTCGCCATCAAATGAATCATCTGATACTTTAATCGAATCCGTCGGACATCCTTCAAGGGCGTCGATCATATCCTCTTCTAACTCATCAGGTACGACTGTCGTACCTTGATTATCATCTAAAATGACAAAAGCAATCCCTTCATCATCATAATCATAAATATCAGGTGCTGCTGCTCCACATGCGCCGCAAGCAATGCACGTATCTTTATCAACAATTGTATATTTCGCCATTTCTATAACCCTCCATTTAGTCTGTATCTATATTACCTTATCCTGAACAACTGGCAAATGTTCATAACTCACAAATTGAATAATTGTTTTCCTAATGAACTATTTTAAAACGGAATAGAGAACTTTTCAACATATTCGTCTTAAAATAATTTATTTATTTTTATTTTCTTTAAAAACAATTAAGAATATAAATGTTTGTTTATTATTAGTAATCCCGTTATTTGCTTAAATAAGTCCCTTTTATTAGAGGGAATTTGATACAATAAAATTGAAGCGATGAAGTTAGTAGGTGTATGTATGGATAGAAAACAATACATTATTTTAACAGTATTAGCTGCTTTTAATGGGGAACGCTCTATTTTTGGTGCTTATCATGTATTGCAAGGGAAAAAATCAGCTCAAACCATTCAAGACCAGTCCCTATTTATGATATCTTCTTACTTTGGTTTATTTCCAAAGTGGTCAAGAGACGATTTTATTTTCGAAGTAAAGAAATTGATTGCTCTCAATTATATTGAAAAGTTCAACAAAGATCGAGTGAAATTAACTAAATGCGGTATACAAACATATGAACAAAAAAAAGCTACAAACAATTTTGCTCATGATTTGAATGGTTGGAAGTATCACAAATGGTCGCGCATTGTTTGGTTGAGGCTGGCACTTTACATACAATCCTTGTCTTTTTTAATTTCAAAAGAACCAAAGTTTTACCCATTAACACAAAGGTATTCGGTTCAACAGTGGGTCAAGAAACATTTACCGAAAGATTCCGAAATACAGAAACAACAATTTGTCCAAATACATAACGAATTAAAATCGATATTAGATGATTGTGAAACAGGGCAAGCAAAAGCTTTTACCTATCAATTATCGAGTAAAAACAATATAGGCAAAACAAAAAAGCAAATCGCTGAAGAAATGACGACTTCTGAAGATATCATTGCTCTGTTACATAAATCTGTCATACATAAAATATGTAATTTGGCTCAAAATGAAACAGCTTATCCAATGCTGCACCTGTTTGTGAATGATATTGAGGGTCAAATTATACTTACAGATTCAACGAAAAAGACGTATGAGCTCATACAAAGGGGGCTTAGTTTAAATGATATCATGAACCGTCGACAATTAAAAAAAAGTACGATAGAAGATCATATTGTTGAAATGGCCTATGCAGGAGTTCCCTTCCAATACAAATTATTTATTACGGAAAAAGCAGAAAATGAAATTATTCATTGTATCGAGCAATTAAGAACGACAAAATTAAGAGTCATTAAAGAGCATTTAAACGATACCGTTACATATTTTATGATTCGGCTTGTCATAGCAATAAGGAAGGTGCACTATGAGTCTTGAGCAAGTATTAAAAGAGAAATTTGGTTATGAGAAATTTCGTAATGGTCAAGAACCCATTATTCGTGCCATTATGTCCAAGCGTAATGTGTTAGCTATATTACCGACTGGAACAGGTAAATCTATTTGTTACCAATTACCAGCATTATTGTTAGAAGGTATAACGATTGTCGTTTCACCATTACTATCATTAATGGAGGATCAGGTTCAAGAACTTCGATCTAATGGTATTAAAGAAGTAGTAGCCATTAACAGTTTTATGCCAAAGGAAGATCAAAGGCGAGTTATTAAGGATTTACAACGATATAAGTTAGTGTATGTGTCACCTGAAATGTTGCAGCATCGACATTTGAGGAGTCGAATGCTGAGCATGCAGGTGTCTTTGTTTGTCGTGGATGAAGCACATTGTATTTCTCAGTGGGGACATGATTTTAGACCTGATTATTTGAGGCTAGGTGATGTCATTCAACATCTAGGTAGCCCACCGTGTTTAGCGATTACAGCGACAGCGACAAAAGAAGTTCAACGCGATCTTATCGCTCAACTATCGCTTCATAACCCTGAGCGAATTGTCCAATCGATCAATCGTCCTGAAATTGTGATATCAGTTGAGAGCTGTGTTTCAACGGAGGAAAAAATAGAAAAAACGAAAAAGCTCATTCATCAATTAGAAGGCCCTGGAATGATTTATTTTTCAAGTCGATTATGGGCAGAGTCGATGTGCGAGCAGTTAAAGAAAGATGGTCATAAACGAGTGGCGTATTACCATGGTGGTTTATCGACAGAGGATCGAATACTAATCCAACAACAATTTATGAAAGAAGAGCTAGATCTTATTTGTTGCACGAGTGCTTTTGGAATGGGTATCAATAAAAAAAACATTCGTTATGTGTTGCACTTTCACTTTCCAATAGAATTAGAGGCTTATGTTCAAGAAATTGGGCGTGCAGCTAGAGATCATGCACCAAGTATTGCTATTTCACTTTTTTGTGAGGATGACAGAGCATTAGCAAAGAGTTTAATTGAACGGGATACCGTTACAATGGAGCAGCTATCACTGCTATTGCGCCGTGTTTCACAATACAAAAAAATCAATGAAGTACCCGTGGAGGACCTTTTAGTAGAAACGGGTTGTTCGGAGACGAATTGGAGGTTAATTGTATTTCAATTGGAACAATTAAATATTATTAATCATATGATTATTTCTCCTTTTCAAATAGATGAAATAACGGCAATTATACTGGAATCGCAACAGAAAAGGATGTCAGTAAAATTAGCGAAGTGGAAAAAAACAGAAGAGTATTTAACTAGTACAACGTGTAGAAGAGACGTGTTATTACATTATTTCTCAGAAGAAAAAGGACGAGAGAACGCGTATGCGTGTTGCGATATTTGTACATTTTTATTATCTGCTTATGAACGAAAAAAAGAACATGAACATTCACAAGAAGATTCAACATGGCAGGAGCATTTACATGCAGTGTTTAAGGTATAATGATGTTACTAATACAAGTTGATTTCTTTTTTTTATTGCTTGTACAACATAACCATAATTAATAAGTAAAATAAAAGGAGGTAAATGATATGAATAAGAACTTAGAGGATCAAGCAGAAAAGTTGAGAGAGCAAGTAGAAGAATATCAAGAGAAGCAAAAAGAAATGTCGTCTTTACCTCCACGTAGTTCGATTCATAAGCGCCAGCAACGAGAACAGAAAAATAAAAAACCGAAGTGGAGAGTACGCTTTGTGTTGATTCGTCTTTTTCTTATCCTGTTTCTTTTATTAATTGTAGCAGCTTTAGTTTTGCCAAATTGGCTCTAATCCATTCTATCATACGTTTATTGGACATACATTGTAATGAGGTGATCATCAATGAGCGGATTAAAGGAATGGAAAATTCAAAATGACTATGGTAGTCCAGTTGTTAAAGTGATGTTGGAGGAATTAATTGAACGAAAAATAAAACTTAAAAAATTTGAAAAATATAATCGATATAGTGGTTATCTTACTTTAATATTTATATCAATACTGTTGATAGTCTGTTACATTGAATTTACTCAACGGCTTATTTCTTCCTATCAATCGTTATTAACGAGTATTATAAATAATTCGCTTTTTTTATTTGTTTTACTATTAACTGGATTAAGCTTCATATATGTTCAATATTTAAATAAAAAAGTTACAAAGGCTGAAAAGGAGTACGAAGAGCTTCGCGAAGAATTAATGAATCGTAGTTCTGAACTTTGGGAAGAAGATACTCAATGGTTAGCAAGGGAAAATGTTTATCACTATATGAAAGCTGAGCATGACATTAATTTATATTACAAATAATTGACTATGAGCTCTTTTCTAAATGATTGACACCGAAAAAAAGATAGGACGACCTTGTATACGAGTGACCGTGAATGATAATAACGCTATTATTAAAAAAAGCAATTCTACCAAAGGCTATCGTTTTTTTACTTTGGATGCAATAAACTTCAATTGGAAGTCCTAGTCGGTAGTTATAGGAAATATCATTATTAGTAATTAGTGTAAAATTCCTTACTTTTTTTAATCGCATCAAATTATCCCCCTGTAATGAAAACGATTACTTTCCTTATTAGTATAGCGATTTTGTACGAATAAAACAACATAAATGCTAAAAATAAGTGAATCATCTAAGGCACTCGCTAAGCTCAGTATAAACATTAAACCAATGATAACAATACACCCAGTGATTTGCTTATATATTGTCACAATCGGACTTTAAAGAAAATGAATAGCTGTGATATAATGAATAAAATAACTATATGTCATGTTGGTGTAAGGAGTGAGGTAGATGTCAGCAATACAATTAATTGGAATTCTTGGTTTTGGCTTTATGGCATTAGCACTAGCTGTGGTTATGGCTATATATATGTTAAAGCTATCTGAACACTCTGAATAAGAATGACGCGAAAAGAAGTTGACAACCAAAGGGAAGTCAGCTTCTTTTTTAAAAGAAATGGATATACATTACTCCTGAAGTTTAATAAAGAAAATGCTTTGGGCACATTATTCTAAGTAGCTGAAACGCTTTATTTAGTAGAGGTGATTGAATGGAAAAGAAAATATTTCATAGATTAGATGAATTATATGGAGAAATGGTTGAGTTGAGAAGGGAGTTTCACCAATATCCTGAGCTTTCATTTGAGGAAATCAAAACCCCTAAAATGATTGCTGATTATTTAGAACGTATAGGAATTGAAGTTAAAAGGAATGTTGGTGGTCGTGGCGTAGTTGGCTACATAAAAGGTGGGAAGCCAGGAAAAACCGTTGCAATTCGAGCAGATTTTGATGCCTTGCCAATACAAGAAGAGACGAATCTGCCTTTTGCTTCTAAGGTACCTGGTGTGATGCATGCTTGTGGACATGATGCACATACTGCTACATTACTCGTTTTAGCGAAAGCATTAGTCGAAAATCGCTCTGAATTACGAGGATCTATTGTTTTAATCCACCAATTTGCTGAAGAATTAGCTCCAGGAGGGGCAATTGAAATGATAAAAGATGGCTGTTTAGAAAATGTTGACGTTATTTTTGGTAATCATATTTGGAGTTCATTCTCTTATGGATGTATTGGTTATCGTTCAGGTGCTATTATGGCCTCAGCTGATCGTTTTCATTTAACGATATACGGTAGAGGAGGGCATGGAGCAAGCCCTCATGAAACCGTTGATGCTATAGTAGTTGGTTCATCAATCGTCCAACAACTACAACAGATTGTCAGTCGTAATATAGACCCATTAAAGTCAGCAGTTCTATCAATTGGTTCCTTTCAAGCAGGCGGTGCGTTTAATGTCATTGCTGATCAAGCGAGGCTAGTAGGTACAGTTCGAACGTTTGATGAAGATATTCAAAATTATATGATTAATCGTATGGAGCAAATCATTAAAGGTATATGTGAAGCGATGAATGCAGACTATACATTTAATTATGAAAAGGGCTATCCAGCTGTTGTCAATGATTCTATTATGACTAAACAGTTTAGTAAAATAATTAAAAATAATATAAATGAAGTTAAAGTGGAAGAGATAGATCCCGTTATGGGAGGGGAGGATTTTGCTTATTATTTGCAGCATGTTCCAGGTGTCTTCTTTTTTACTGGCGCTGGTAATATGGAAGGTACCTCTTACCCTCATCACCACCCCAAATTTGATATAGATGAACGTGCCATGTTAGTTGCAGCGAAAACGTTAGGAAGTGCTGCACTATCCTACTTGAATGGAAACTTCGAATTAGGTATTGAAGAAGAAATGAAGCCGTTAGTATAAATGAAAAACGATTACAAAGAAAGATAATAACATTTCGGTGGGTCTAATGTTAAATATTGGACTCACCTTTTTGATGTGACAATTTTTAATGTTAGTCTGAACATACTTTAGTTAATCTAGGAGAGACTAACGTAAAATATTTAAACTTTATGAACAATGAATCCAGTTTCATTTGCGAACCTTCTTTTCAGTTTTGTCATACCGTATACTATGAAGGCTGTGGATCGAAATTGGCAGAATGTTAGGAGGGTGAGGATATTGCGCCTTGAGCGGTTAACGACGAATAAATTTAAAGCTTTTTTATCAAATGATGATATGAATGAAAGAGGGTTAACTAAAGATGATCTGTGGCAAGATTTGCCTAAAGTCCATGACCTATTTCGAGAAATGATGTTGGAAGCAGATGATGAACTAGGTTTTAAAATAGATGGTCCAATTGCAGTTGAAGTCTATGCCATGCCAGCGCAAGGGATGGTGATTATCGTTTCAAAATGTGAAGTGGATGAATGGACTAATGAAGAATTTGATGATGGTTATATAGAGATGCAAGTCACTCTTGATGAAACAGAGGATTTTTATTACGTATTTGATGATATTGAAAGTGTCCTTTTACTTGCTGAACGATTGTATAATCTAGGTATAGGAAATGGTACACTGTATACATTTGAAGGCCATTATTATTTAGCGTTTGAAGAGTTTGACGTTGATATAGAATTAGAGGAAACATTTGTCGCTGTTCTTTCTGAATATGGCTCACCTGCAACGGTTTCGATATATCGTGTACAAGAATATGGGAAATGTTTAATGGAACATAATGCGATAAAATTGTTATATACACATTTTTTTAATCATTGATAAGAAGACTGAGCAGAGTCAGTCTCTTTTTTTGTTAAAATGCCCTTCATCATAAATAAAATTGTAAAAATTTTAATTTAGTATGGAAATTATCAGGCTCATTGATTATATTAGATTGAGATGAATAATGATTTTGGATTAAGCATTTTGAGGTGAAAATTAGGAGATGTCTAAGATAAAGGGAAGTACGGAGGAAAATGACGTACTTTTTACAACTAAAGAAGAATTTACGATTGCATTTAATAAGTTAGGATATTCCGAAAAAGAATACTTACAATTTATGGAGCCGGCAAGACTCGTTAAAGTGACGCTACCTTTGAAGTTAGATGATGGTTCGACAAGGTTATACACGGCATATCGTGTACAACATCATTTATATAAAGGTCCCACAATGGGTGGTGTCATTTGTCACCATAATTATAATGAAAATGATGTAGAATCTTTAGCGATGATTATGAGTATTAAAGCGGGAGTTTCAAGCATTCCATTTGGTGGAGCAAAAGGATTAATTATTTGCGATCCTCGTGAGTTGTCTTATCGAGAAATGGAACGCTTAAGTAGGCTGTATATACGTAGAATGTATGAGATTATCGGCTCAAGTAAGGATATACTAACGTCTGAAGGTCAAGCGAATACTCAAATGATGTCTTGGATGTATGATGAATTAAGTTATTTTGATAAGGAGTCAGCAGGTGCCATTACAGGTAAAGCATTAGAAATTGGTGGTACATATGGTCGTGAAAAAGCGGCGGCAATTAGTATTATTACAACATTAAATGAAACGTTAAACTATAACAAACGAGAGTTAAGGGATACGCGCGTAATCATTCAAGGTTTTGGAAAAGTCGGAAGCTTTCTTGCGCAATATGTACATCAACAAGGGGCTACTGTAATTGGAGTTTCAGATAGTTACGGAGCACTATATGATGAAGATGGTTTAGATATTGATTATTTATTAGATCGACGGGATAGCTTTGGAACCGTAACTAAATTATTTAAAAATACGTTGAAGATAGAGGAACTTCAAGGAAAGCAATGTGATTTATTGTTACTTGCTTCTGAGCAGCAGCAAGTCACACCTATTCAAATAGAAAACCTTGATGCTTCGATTGTTATTGAGGTGACCAATCATTCACTACCAATGACTAATATGCCAAGTATTAATCAAAATGAACTATTTATTGTACCTCATGTTCTTGCAAGTATTGGAACAGACATCATTTCGTATTTAGAGTGGTTACAATATAAACAAGGGTTAAGATGGTCAGAAGCAGAAGTCGAGCAACAGTTAAAAAAGAGAACGGCTCAATCCTATCAAGATGTCTATGAATTAGCGATTAGACGTAAAGTTAACTTGCGCTTAGCTTCGTTTATGTATAGTTTACGTTCAATCGTTGAAGCATCTCGTTTTCGCGGTTGTCATTAGTTTGATATAATAAATAAAAAAAGGAGAAGCCTTGCAAACTGGCAACTCCTTTTTATGTAGGTGGTTTATTAATGAATAGAGAAGATGTTATTATTATTGGTGCTGGCCCATGTGGATTGTCAGCAGCAATTGCATGTCAAAATAAAGGGCTTAACACGTTAGTCATCGAAAAAGAAAACGTTGTTCATTCTATTTATCGTTATCCCACTCACCAAACGTTTTTTAGTACGAGTGAAAAGCTTGAGATTGGTGATGTAGCTTTTCTAACAGAAGAACGAAAGCCTAGACGAAATCAAGCATTAGTGTATTATCGTGATGTAGTGAAAAGGAAAGAGATCCGCATTAATAAATACGAGCGAGTATTGAAAGTGAAAAAAAAGGGTGGGTTATTCAATATAAGCACATCAAAGGGGTGTTATGAGTCCACTTTCGTTATTGTGGCGACTGGATATTACGATTCTCCCAATATGCTTAATATACCAGGTGAAAACCTCAGTCATGTCCATCATTATTTCAAGGAAGCTCATCCGTACTTTGATATGGATGTTGTCGTTATAGGAGGGAAGAACTCAGCCGTTGATGCATCGCTAGAACTACAAAAGGCTGGTGCACGAGTAACGAACTTATACCGTGGTAATGATTATTCAACAAGTGTTAAGCCATGGATTTTACCAGAGTTTGATTCGTTAGTTCGTAATAACTCCATTCAAATGGAGTTTAATACTGAAGTAACTGAGATTACGAACTCATCTGTCATATATAAAAAAGAAGGTACGAGCCAAGAGGTTAAAGCTGATGTCGTTTTTGCCATGACGGGTTATCATCCTGATCATTCGTTTATTAAAGCGATGGGAGTAAAAGTAGACGTGGAAACGGGGCGTCCAAACTTTGATCCAGTGACAATGGAAACAAATGTAAATGGGCTTTATATTGCCGGTGTAATTGCTGCGGGAAACAATGCTAATGAAATATTTATTGAAAATGGACGTTTTCATGGAGAGGTTATTGCCAATCATATTATTTCATACTCATGAATGTAAAAGTCTAGAGATGGGTATTTCAAGGGGATTGAAAAAGTTTGATTTTTAACTTTTCCAGTCCCCTTTAAGCAATGCGCGAAACCTTTGCCTATTTTGAAAAGCTTAGTATGAGTGGTTTTTTTATTACGATTATTGCTCAAATAAAGCGTGCATCTGAGATAAGTCATTTGTTTGTTCGAGTACCACCATTAATTTCAAGCGAGCCTTTTGTCCATTTAAGCCATTTGCGAAAATGACTCCTAATTCTTTTAATGTTCTGCCACCTCCTTCGTAAGCATAAATATCTTGAACGATACCACTAAAGCAACGTGAAACAAGAATAACAGCTATATTGTTAGATAGAAGTGATTGAATAGGTTTAACTAATTCAGGAGGTACATTACCTTGGCCGAATGCTTCGATCACCAACCCATCTATATTCGTCTTATGGATGGCGTCGATGATGCTAGGGTCCATTCCTGTATAGGTTTTCATTAAGGCAACGTTCTTATTTAATTGAGTCAAATTATACGTCTCACGCTTCGTTAACGTGTGGTGAAAAGTAACCCCGCGCTTTGTAACAATCCCAATTGGCCCATATTGAGGGCTTTGAAATGTAGCAATATTGCTTGAATGTGTTTTCGTTACGTTTTTTGCAGTGTGAATTTCATCATTTAAAACAACAAGAACACCTTTTCCTTCCGCCTCCTTACAGGCAGCTACTTTGACAGCTGAAATGAGGTTATGAGGACCATCTGCGCCGAGTTCATTACTTGATCTCATTGCACCTGTCACAATCAGCGGGATGTCCCATCCTAATAATAAATCAAGCAAATAGGCTGTTTCTTCAAGAGTATCAGTTCCGTGAGTAATAACAATTCCTTCTAATTGATCTTCCTTAACTCGTTTCTTCATATGTTTTGCTAATTGTACTACTATATAAGGAGTCATATGAGGAGAGGGAATATTTAAATAATCATCAACGATGACAGAAGCTATTGTTGATAGAGATTCAATTGTGGAATATAATGGATTTAACTGTTGCTTTAAGATTGTACCATTTGGACCTTCTTGCATCGCAATCGTTCCACCAGTATTAAGAATAAGTATTTTTTTCAATTTATACACCTCTTATCGATCTGAATAATGATAGTACTGACCTTATATATCATAGCAGAATAATGATTTACTTGAGGAGGTTATGAAGCATTTTTCTGCACGTTTTTTCTGAGTCGAATAATCAAAGGTTCAAATGCTTAAGATAAAAGGGAAAGGACATATAATGATTGCACTCATTACAGCAGCTATTGCTCCGGGAATGGCTTTATTATCATATTTTTATTTAAGAAATCATTATAGTGATACAACAGTTGGTTTTATTTTTAGGACATTTTTTGTTGGTGCTCTCTTAGTGTTTCCAGTTATGGTATTACAATATGCTTTCTTAACGGAAGGTTACTTTCAACAAGCTTTTCTTCGTACTTTTTTCTTATATGGATTTGTTGAAGAATTTTTTAAATGGTTTCTTCTTTATTTTTTTACTTATCAACATACGACATTCACTAAACGTTATGACGGTATTGTTTTTGGTGTCGCGTTATCGCTCGGCTTTGCAACACTTGAAAATGTTTTTTACTTATTAGCAAATGGTCTTGATTTTGCTCTTGGAAGGGCTATTTTTCCTGTATCGAGTCACGCTCTGTATGGGGTCATAATGGGCTACTACTTTGGACGAAGTAAGCTTGAGCATTCAAGAAAACGTTTATATCTATTTTTCGCTTTATTATTTCCATTTTTATTACATGGAACATATGATTTCATTTTAGTATTATTTGATATATACTTTCTTATTGGAATGATTCCATTTATGCTGTTATTATGGTGGTTAGCATTGACAAAAGTAAAACGAGCTCATCAATTAGATGTTTAAGAAAGGGGAATAATCATGCAACAGAGAGAGCGGTATCGCGTTGTTATACGCTGTTTAAGTTGTGGTGAAAAATATATTTTACGAGGTTATTTAAATGATCATGGTGAGTTTGAAACGGGATTTAAACGGTGTGTATGTGGAAATGATCAACAATTACACACAGATGCAACTCTCGAATAAAAAAGAAAACGAAATAACCTTGCAAATTTAACGAAAGTGTTGTACCTTTAATAAAACAATATATGATGATTCTTATCACGAGAGGCGGAGGGAATGGCCCTATGATGTCTCAGCAACCAGCCACTAGGTCAGGTGCTAATTCCAACAAGTTGAAATTGACTTGAGAGATAAGAAGGAGAGCTGATTAAATGTAAACAAACACCTTCTTCTTATTACTCGAAGAAGGTGTTTTCTTTGTTCTACAAAAAGTAAGAAGGATATGATGATGAGACTACTAAAAAAAATTAATCTGAGTTGTCTTATTTGACTAGGAGGTTATGTTGATGAATGACAAGCATTTACGCACAGAACTTGTACAAATTGGAAACCGCTCAAAAGATCCTACAGGAACCATTAATACTCCTGTTTATTTCTCTACAGCGTATCGGCATACAGGTATCGGAGAATCAACGGGATATGATTACTCTCGTACAGGTAATCCAACAAGGGAAGTGTTGGAGAACGCCATTGCTAGTTTAGAAAAAGGAGACAGAGGCTTTGCCTGTAGTTCAGGAATGGCCGCCATTCAAATTGTCTTTTCATTATTCGAGGCAGGGGATGAAATTATCGCTTCGAAGGATTTATATGGCGGAACCTATCGGTTATTTGAAGAAGGCTGGAATAGATGGGGTTTGAATTTTTCGTATGCCGATCCTCGTGATATTCGTAATGTTGAAGCTTGTTTAACTGATAAAACAAAAGCGCTCTTTATTGAAACACCGACAAATCCACTTATGCAAGAAGCATCCATCAGTGAATTAGCTACTTTTGCTAAAAAGCACGATTTGTTATTGATTGTTGACAACACCTTTTATACACCATTGCTACAGCAACCGCTAGCTGAAGGTGCTAATATCGTTATTCATAGTGCATCAAAATATTTAGGTGGTCATAATGATGTGATTGCTGGACTAATAGTCGCAAAAGGTGAAGCTTTATGTGAAAGGCTCTTTTATTATCAAAATGGTGTAGGTGCGATACTTTCATCTTTTGACTCTTGGTTATTAATAAGAGGAATGAAGACATTAGGTTTAAGAATGAACAAACACCAAGAAAATGCGAAAAAAATCGTTCAGTATTTTGAGCAAGAGGAAGGTGTAAAAGAGGTACTTTATCCTGGGAAAGGCGGGATGGTTTCATTTCGAATTGAACAGGAAGAATGGGTAAATCCATTTTTACAACAATTAAAGCTAATCTCATTTGCTGAAAGTCTTGGTGGAGTTGAAAGTCTTATGACTTATCCAGCCACACAAACTCATATGGACATACCTGAAGAAATTCGAATTGCCAATGGTGTCTGTAATCGTTTATTACGCTTCTCGGTTGGGATTGAAGAAGCTGAAGATTTAATTGGAGATTTACAGCAAGCATTTCATTACGTAAAGGGGCAGTCCTAGCATAGGATCGAGATGGGAGGAATAAGGTGACTTTTTTAAATCAGCTACAATCTAACATTTTAATTGGTGATGGAGCAATGGGGACTCAATTGTACGCATTAGGCGTTGATCAATGCTTTGAGGAGTTAAATCGTACTCATCCTGAAATGATCGTTGATGTCCACGAAAAATATGTAAACGCTGGAGCTGATATGATTCAAACGAATTCATATGCAGCTAATGCTATTAAACTCGATAAATATGGTCTTTCAAAGCAAGTGAAAGATATTAATTATCAAAGTGTGAAGCTTGCTAAGCAAGCTTCACATAATGACACTTATATATTTGGAACAATAGGTGGGATTAGACGTTTTCAATTAGAAGAAGTAGGGCTCGAAGAAATTCGAAATGCTTTTAAGGAACAAGCTGAAATCCTACTTGAATCAGGTGTGGATGGTCTTCTTCTTGAAACATTTTATGATCTAGAAGAAGCAAAGCTCACTGTGGAGCTTGCTCGTAACCTAACTTCCTTACCGATCGTGATGAATATCTCATTAGGAGAAATCGGAGTATTAAATGGTGGGATTCCTGTAACGGAAGCATTTAAAGCTTTGTATCATAATGGTGCAGACGTTGTTGGTTTAAACTGCCGTATGGGACCTTATCATATGTTGCGTTCATTTGAAACCGTTCCTATTCCTAATCAAGGGTTTCTTGCTGCTTATCCTAATGCAAGCTTGCCTGATTTCCGTGATGGACGTGTTTTTTATCAATCTAACGCTGATTATTTTCAATCAATGGGGAAAAAGTTTATCGAACAAGGTGTGAGATTACTAGGCGGTTGTTGTGGTACGACTCCGGAACATATTGCTGCGTTTGCCAAAGTAAAAAAAGAAGTAGCCCCAATTACGAGCAAAGTTGTCCGTCCTTTACATCAAATATTGGTGAAAGATCAAATTCCATCAAAAATAGATAAACCATTGCCAGAGATCGTGAAGGAACGCCATTCAGTTATTGTAGAATTAGATCCACCAAAGAAATTAAGTACGGAAGGTTTTATGCAAGGGGCTAAAGCATTGAAAGATGCCGGTGTGGACGCAATTACAATGGCTGATAATTCGTTAGCTTCTCCGAGAGTTGATAATTTATCTCTTGGTTCAATGGTCAAACAGCAGCTTTCGGCACGGCCACTCGTTCACATTACTTGTCGAGATCGAAATTTAATCGGATTACAATCTCATTTGATGGGATTACATGCACTAGGAATGAATGATATATTAGCTATTACAGGTGATCCTACGAAGGTAGGAGATTTTCCAGGGGCGACATCAGTCTATGATTTAACTTCATTTCAATTGATACAGCTCATTAAACAATTAAACGACGGTATTTCCTTTTCAGGAAAAGAGTTAGGAGAAAAATCTCAATTTTCTGTAGGAGCTGCATTCAATCCGAATGTGAAATATTTAGATAAAGCAGTGAAACGTTTAGAGAAGAAAATTGAAAGTGGTGCAGACTACTTTATGACACAACCGATTTACAACGAAGCGCAAATCGAAGCTCTTTATCATGAAACGAAGCACTTATCTCATCCAATTTATGTCGGCATCATGCCACTTACAAATAGTCGTAATGCAGAGTTTCTTCACAACGAAGTACCGGGTATTAAACTAACAGATGAAATTCGTAGTGCGATGGCAACTTGCGGGGAAGATCGTACTGCTTCAACGCAGGAAGGTCTATCTATTGCAAAATCTTTAATTGATACAACTCTTGAATATTTTAATGGCATTTATTTAATCACTCCATTTTTACGATATGAAATGACTGTGGAACTGAAGGAATATATCGATCAAAAAGCAAAATCAACAAGGAGAGTTTAAAAAGGAAAGGAAACGAGTATGACTAAATCATTGTTTGAACGACAGCTCGAAAAGAAAATTATGATTCTTGATGGAGCAATGGGAACGATGCTTCAAGATGCGAACCTTACAGCTGAAGATTTTGGTGGAGAAGAATTTGAGGGTTGCAATGAATATTTAAATGAAACCGCTCCTCATGTTATTGAACGAATACATCGTGAATATTTAGCTGCTGGTGCAGATATTATTGCGACGAACACTTTTGGGTCTACAGACATTGTATTGGACGATTATGACCTTGGTTATAAGGCTGAGGAATTAAGTCTTATAGCCGCTCAAATCGCCAAAAAGAAGGCAGAAGAATATTCTACACCTGAATGGCCAAGGTTTGTGGCTGGTGCCATGGGTCCAACAACGAAATCTCTATCAGTAACGGGCGGAACAACTTTTGAACAATTAATACATTCCTATCATGAGCAGGCTCGAGGATTAATTAAAGGCGGAATAGATATTTTTTTACTCGAAACAAGTCAAGATATGAGAAATGTGAAAGCTGCTTATATTGGAATAAAAAAAGCGAGTGAAGAAATGAATGTCGAGCTGCCTTTAATCGTATCAGGTACGATTGAACCGATGGGGACGACTCTAGCTGGACAGAGCATTGAAGCATTTTATCTTTCATTAGAACATATGAAGCCACTTGTCGTTGGTTTAAATTGTGCTACTGGACCCGAGTTTATGCGTGACCATATTCGTTCATTGTCAGAGCTTTCCACAACCTATGTAAGCTGTTATCCGAATGCTGGTTTACCTGATGAAGATGGACATTATCATGAATCACCCGATTCTCTTGCAAAGAAGCTTATCGCTTTTGCTGAAAAGGGTTGGTTAAATGTTGTTGGGGGCTGTTGTGGGACAACGCCTGAGCACATCCGTGTAATGGTCGAGGCGACAAAGGGTGTAGCCCCTCGCTCATTCAATCGTGAGCATGGACATGCGGTATCAGGAATTGAGCCACTCATTTATGATGATAGTATGAGACCGTTATTTGTTGGTGAAAGAACGAATGTCATCGGCTCCCGTAAATTTAAACAGTTGATTGCTGATGGGAAATACGAGGAAGCCTCTGAAATTGCACGCGCTCAAGTGAAGCGAGGTGCCCATGTTATAGACATATGTTTGGCAGATCCAGATCGAGATGAACTACAAGACATGGAAGAATTTTTGTCGTTTGTTATTAATAAAGTTAAAGTTCCTTTGATGATTGATTCGACTGATGAAAAAGTCATTGAAAAAGCATTAACGTATTCTCAAGGTAAGGCGATCATTAATTCAATTAATTTAGAAGATGGTGAGGAGCGCTTTGAAGCTGTTGTGCCAATTATAAAGAGGTACGGAGCAGCTGTTGTTATTGGAACAATTGATGAGGAAGGGATGGCTGTATCTGCTGAACGTAAGTTAGAAGTTGCTAAACGATCGCATGATTTATTAGTCAATAAATATGGTTTACAGCCTGAAGATATTATCTTCGACCCGTTAGTATTTCCGGTTGGAACTGGCGATGAGCAATATATAGGCTCAGCAAATGCAACGGTAGAAGGCATCCGTTTAATCAAAGAAGCACTGCCCAAATGTTTAACGATTCTTGGAGTAAGCAACGTTTCTTTTGGGCTACCTCCTGTCGGTCGTGAAGTGCTAAATGCAGTCTATTTATATCATTGTACACAAGCAGGATTAGATTACGCGATTGTGAACACTGAGAAACTTGAACGATATGCATCCATTTCAGATGAGGAAAAAGAAATGTCCAGTCAGCTATTGTTTCATACAACCGATGAGAACTTAGCAAGCTTTACGGCATTCTATCGTGGAAAAAAAGCTGAAAAGAAAGTTGAGCACTCTAATTTAACATTGGAGGAGCGACTTGCATCTTACATTGTAGAAGGATCAAAAGATGGTTTAATCAAAGATTTAGATTTAGCCTTAGAAAAGTATGATGATCCTTTAGACATTATTAATGGTCCACTAATGACGGGGATGGACGAGGTAGGTCGGTTATTTAATAATAATGAATTAATTGTAGCTGAAGTTTTACAAAGCGCTGAGGTGATGAAAGCCTCGGTTGCTCATTTAGAACCGTTGATGGAAAAGAAAGAAAATGGAAATGGGAAAGGGAAAATTCTTCTTGCGACTGTTAAAGGTGATGTTCATGATATCGGTAAAAACCTTGTTGAAATCATACTAAGCAATAACGGATTCAATATTGTGAACCTAGGTATAAAAGTAACACCTAATGAATTGATTGATGCGATTAACCGAGAAAATCCTGATGCAATAGGATTATCTGGTCTTTTAGTCAAATCTGCACAACAAATGGTTTTAACTGCCCAAGACTTAAAGCAGCAGCAAATTTCATTACCTATTCTAGTTGGTGGTGCTGCACTTACGCGGAAATTTACAAACACTCGGATTGCCCCTGAATATGATGGCCTTGTTTTATATGCTAAGGATGCAATGAATGGACTTGATATAGCAAATAGATTAGCGAAGCCGGATGAGAAACAGAAGCTTGCTGAAGAATTAAAAGAAGCTCAATTGAAGCGAGATCAAGTAACCGTAACAAAAGAGCCAAAGGTACAAAAAGAGGTTATAGTACCAGCAAGATCTGAAGTGAAAGAAGCTCAAGTGTTTAAGCCGTCTGACGTTGATCCGCATATTCTTCGCGAGTACCAACTATCACATTTAGTACCTTATATCAATATGCAAATGCTACTTGGTCGTCATTTAGGCTTACAAGGAAAAGTGAGTCGTTTATTAGCTGAAGGCGATGAACGTACAGTAGCATTAAAGGAAAAGGTAGATCAATTTTTACACGAAGCAAAAAGCAACGAACTAATCAAGGCTCATGGAATGTATCGATTCTTTCCTGCTCAATCAGATGGAAATGATATCATTATTTATGATCCAATAGATCATAAAACGATTATAGAGCGTTTTACATTTCCTCGTCAAAATCATAAACCTTTCCTATGCTTAGCGGACTATTTACGCCCAGTTTCGAGTGGTGAGATGGATTATGTTGGTTTCTTAGCAGTTACTGCAGGCCAAGGAATAAGAGAGCTGGCCGAGCAAGCTAAACGTGATGGAGACTATTTATACAGTCATTTAATTCAAGCTGCAGCATTAGAAATTGCCGAAGGGTTTGCTGAACGCGTCCATCAATTAATGCGAGATCGAATGGGTTTTCCTGATTCACCTGATATGACAATGGATCAACGGTTTGCTGCAAAGTATCAAGGAGTACGTGTTTCATTCGGTTATCCTGCATGTCCAAACTTGGAAGATCAAGAAAAGCTCTTCTGTTTACTTAAACCAGAAAAGATAGGTATTGAACTAACGGAAGGGTATATGATGGAACCGGAAGCTTCAGTTACTGCGATGGTATTTGCTCATCCTGAAGGACGTTATTTTAATGTTTTAGCAAATTAAATAGTGAGATTTTAAGCCTTATACACTTACTGTGGTGTACAAGGCTTTTTTTATATTTTTCTGAAAAAAATGGATAGTTAACTGTTTTTTTGATCCATTTGTATAAAATATGGTTCTTTACAAACAATATCCTTAGAAAGTAGGACGTATTTAAGTGTTTGAAGATAAGGAGGGTATCGTTATGCGTAAAACGATTTTAGTAATTGCGTTACTTTTAGTCAGTGTATTTCATTGGCCTCAGACGACATTCGCTTTTTCAGAACAAATTGTACAAAGAGGAGCAACAGGAGATGATGTCGTTGAATTGCAAGCAAGATTACAATACATCGGGTTTTACGATGGAACGATTGATGGTGTTTACGGATGGGGAACCTATTGGTCCGTAAGAAATTACCAAGATCAATTCGGTATGACGGTTGATGGATTAGTTGGTCCTCAGATGAAGGAACGGTTAGAGAAAACAACACAATACCACGAAGAGTTTGTTCAAAAAGCTTTGACAGAGGGTAGGGAGTTTACACATTATGGCACTACACCGTTAGATATTCAAAAAGGCCCTAAAGGAAGTACAGGTCAAAAACAGACTCAAACGCCTCAAAAAGAAGAAAAACCACAACAACGTACTGGTGAAGCAGAAGCGGACCAACCAGAGGAGGCGACCCCTTCACCTCAAGAAGCGGAGGAGCCAGCTCCATCACCTCCTGATCAGGAGCCCCCTGCTCAACAAGAGGAACCAGCAGGTGAAGAAGCAGCACCGACAGAGGAACCAATTCCTGAAGAACAACCAATACCTGAAGAACCGGTTCCATATGAAGAGGTACCAGAGGAACAGGATAATGAAGCAAATATTCAAAAAGCCGATAATGTTCCCCCTGGTTACTCTGATAATGACATTCAAATTATGGCGCAAGCCGTTTATGGAGAGGCACGTGGTGAGCCATATATTGGCCAGGTTGCCGTTGCTGCTGTCATTATCAATCGTGTAAATAGTCCAATTTTCCCTAATACGGTTTCAGGTGTTATTTTTGAGCCACGGGCATTTACTGCTGTTGCAGATGGACAAATATATATGGATCCTGATGAAACAGCGCGAAGAGCGGTTTTAGATGCATTAAATGGCCAGGATCCAACTGGAAACGCTATTTACTATTTCAATCCTGATACAGCCACATCTGGATGGATTTGGAGCAGACCGCAAATTAAACGTATCGGGAAGCACATTTTCTGTCATTAATCTTTGGAGGTGAAAAGTATGGCAAAGAATCTTATTATTGGTCTATTAGCTATCGCTTTAGTTTCAACGGGTATTTGGGGATATCAACAACAAACTCAAGGCCAAACTTTACAAATACAAGCAGAGAATAATTACCAACGAGCTTTTCATGAATTAGCCTATTATATAGATCAAATTGAAGATCAATTAGGAGCTAGTTTAGCCATGAATACAAGAAGACAGTTAACGCCTGCTTTAGCAGAGATTTGGCGTGTGACAAGTCTAGCACATGAAATGATCGGACAGCTCCCTTTAAATTTTGTTGATATAGGTAAAACGGAAGAGTTTCTGTTTAAAATGGGGCGTTTTTCTTATCGGACATCGATAAGAGATCTGGACAAGGAGCCTTTAACAGATGAGGAATATGAAACACTTGAAAAGTTTTATGATTACTCTAAAGAGATTCGACAAGAACTAAGAAAAGCACAAGCATTGATGTTACAGCAAGATGGACGTTGGTTAGATGTTGAACAAGCGCTTGAGCAAACAGAGGAAGCGAAAGAAAATGAAGTCGTTACAAATTTTGAAGTCATGAATAAAGCGGTAGAGGGTTATAGTGAAACAGATTGGGGAGTAAGTTTAGCCGCCATTGATGATCTAAATGGAGAATTAAAAAGGGCTCTTGAAGAAGGGAAAGAAATTTCAGAAGAGGAAGCGAAAGATAAGGCGTTGTCCTTCCTAAATATGAATGAACAAACCGAAGTGGACATTTCCAAAACTGGTAATGGATTAGAGTATCCTGCATACTCAATCGTTGTAAATGATCCTAACCATGGTTCAAATTACTATTTGGACATGAGTGTTTATGGTGGAGAGCCATTATGGTTTCTTCAAGATCGTCAGGTTTCAGAAACGAACAAAAGTTTAAACGAAGCAGCTGAAGCTGGTTCTAAATTTCTAAGAAAGCAAGATAAATCTTCAATGCAGTTAGTTGATAGTAAGCAATACAATTCTTTGGCTGTACTGGAATACGTACATTTAGAAGACAATGTACGTATTTATCCAGACCAAATTACCCTTGAGGTAGCACTGGATGACAATGATATATTAGGTTATCACGCCATCAGTTATCTAATTAACCATAAGGAAAGGGATATTCCAGATCCAGAAATTTCAATGGAGGAAGCGTTAGATAACGTTAATCCACAACTTGAAATTATGGAGGATCATATTGCAGTTATTGAGAATGATTTAGGGGAAGAAGTATTATGCTATGAGTTCTTTGGTGTAATTGATAATAATACGTATCGGATTTTTATTAACGCAGAGGATGGTGAAGAAGAGAAGGTTGAAATGCTAGAACAGGCGGAGCCAGTATATGATTTCTCTTAAAAAAGATAAGCGGAAGGGGGGATAAAGTACCCCCTTCCACTTTTTTATAGGAGAAAGGGTATGTATAATCGATCGGAAAGGTGTTACTTTTGACTCATTCATGTCATAATAGATAAGAAATGAAAGTAGCGGTATTTACAGGAGGGGTATTTATGATTGAAGTAGGTACGGTTCTTATATTAGAAATATCAATCAAAGCAGAAAATCAACAAAATAGAAAATTTCGTTGTCGAATTGTTGATTATCATGATTCTCACTTAGTTGTTGATTATCCAATAGATGAAGAAACGAACAAGCAGAGTTTTTTTTTAGAGGGCACTGAGTTTCATGCTACGTTTGTTGGAAAAGATGATGCTGTCTATATGCTAAATACGGAAATTGTCGGTAGAATAAAGTTCAACGTACCCGTTTTATTGTTAAAAGATCCAGGAAAAGAAAATTACATCCGAACACAGCGCCGTAATTATGTTAGAGTAGAAGAAGCGGTTGATGTTGTTGTTTATCCAACAGACAACAAATATGAGCCTCTTCGTTCTGTAACATGGGATTTAAGTGGCGGAGGTTGTGCCGTAGTGTTACAAGAAGATCACCCATTTCCTGAGCATGGTGAAGTAAATCTATGGATCGCTTTACATATGAACTCAGGGGAGTTAGTTTACATACAAACATTGAGCAAAATTATAAGAGTTATACCGATAAAGGGGAATATAGGAAAGCGTGTATCGCTACAGTTTCTATCAATTTCTAAAGAAGAAAGTCAAACGATCGTTCGATATTGCTTTGAAAAACAGTTAGAGCAACGAAGAAAAAACAGAATATAATTCCAATTTTGTATTCTTCATTAGACCAAGCATATAAGATTGTGATAAAATTAACCTTATTAAAATATATGGTTGTTATTGTTGGAAGGTGTAGTCGAGATGAATATAGCCATCGATGGACCTGCAGGAGCAGGTAAAAGTACAGTTGCTAAATTAGTAGCAGAGTCATTATCGTATTTATATATTGATACTGGTGCTATGTATCGCTCATTGACGTATGCGGCGTTACAGGAAAATGTAACCTTAGAAGATGGAAAGGCATTATTAAATTTATTAAATAAGTTAGAGATTGAATTAAAAAATGAAAAGTGTGTCACTACTGTACTATTAAATGGTGAGGATATTACGTCAGATATACGTTCGTCTTCCATAACTGCGAACGTTTCTATAGTAGCACAGCATGAAATAGTACGGCATGAAATGGTACAACGCCAAAGGCAACTGGCAAAAGAAGGGCAAGTTGTTTTAGATGGACGTGATATTGGAACACACGTATTACCAAATGCCGATTTAAAAATATTTTTAACGGCATCCGTTGAAGAACGTGCTAAAAGGCGTTATGAAGAATTAATAGCTAAAGGGGAGACTATCGATTACGCGCAATTAGTTCAAGAAATTGCTAAACGTGATGAGTTAGACTCAACTAGAGAATTTGCTCCTTTAAAAAAAGCTGAAAGTGCTATTGAAGTGGACACCACTTCACTTACAATAGATGCTGTAGTAAAACAAATTTTAAACCTTGTGAAGGAGAGAGCATCAATATGAGTATGTACCAATTCGGCAAGCGTATTTGTTTGTTGTTTCTCTCAAGTTCGTATAAAGTAGAAGTAATTGGACGTGAAAATATTCCTAAAGATGGAGGAGTGTTGCTTTGTTGTAACCATATTAACAATTTAGATCCGCCTTTACTAGGAAGCTACTTAGACAGAAACGTGCATTATATGGCAAAGAAGGAGCTATTTGAAAAGCCTATACTAAAATGGTTGCTTCCGAAATTACACGCATTCCCAATTCGTCGTGGGATGAGTGATAAGCAAGCATTGCGCACAGCTATGACATTAATAAAGAACAATGAAATAGTAGGGCTTTTTCCTGAAGGAACTAGAAGCAAAAACGGTCAATTACAAAAAGGATTAGCAGGAGCTGGTTTTTTTGCGTTACGTACTAATGCTACCGTAATCCCTAGTGCTATTATTGGGCCATATAAGTTTAGAGGTAGACTTAAGCTAGTTTATGGTGAGCCTATTGATTTTTCAGAATTAAAAGAGACTAGAGGCTCTGCTGAAGAAGCAACTGCGATAATTATGGCTGAAATTCAAAATTTGATAAATGAACATCAGTAATTGTTATTCAAATTCTTTCGCTAGTGTGAAAGATTTTAAATAAGTTGAAAATAACCGTAAGTAGACGGCGAGTAATGAAGGAGGCAAAAGTCAATGGTCGAAGAAATGAACAACGAAATGGCAGAGATGAAATCTTTATCTATAGGTGAAGTTGTTACAGGTAAAGTAACAAAGGTCGAAGATAAACAAGCGTTTGTCGATGTCGGATTTAAAGTTGATGGAATTATTCCAATTAGCGAGCTTTCAAGTTTACATGTAGAAAAAGTAAGTGATGTTTTGTCAGTTGATGATCAGATTGAATTAAAAGTGATTAAGCTCGAAGATGACGAGCTAATTCTCTCTAAACGAGCTGTCTTAGCTGAAAAAGCATGGGATGACCTGCAAAAAGCCTATGAATCAGGCGACATCTTAGAAGTGGAAGTTGCTGAAGTTGTAAAAGGTGGACTTGTTGTTGATTTAGGTGTTCGTGGCTTTATACCAGCTTCATTAGTCGAAAGACATTATGTAGAAGACTTCTCTGATTATAAAGGACGTACACTACGCTTAAAGGTTTCGGAAATTGATCAAGAAAACAATAAGTTAATTCTTTCTCAACGAGCTGTTTTGGATGAAGACTTAGAGCGTTTGAAAAAAGATGCATTGAGTTCTTTAAAAGAAGGAGATGTGGTTGAAGGGAAAGTACAGCGCTTAACATCATTTGGTGCATTTATTGATGTAGGTGGAGTTGATGGTCTTGTACATATTTCACAATTAGCTCATCATCGTGTAGAAGATCCATCAGATGTAGTAGCTGAAGGGGATACGGTGAAAGTCAAAGTCCTTTCAGTTGATGTCGACAGTGAACGGATTTCATTATCAATTAAAGATACACTTCCTGGTCCTTGGGAATCTTTTTCTGGTAAAGTAGCCGTTGGCGATGTGTTAGAAGGCGTTGTGAGAAGACTTGTTCATTTTGGAGCGTTTATCGAGCTCGCACCTGGAGTAGAAGGCCTCGTTCATATCTCTCAAATCGCAAATCGGCATATCGGAACCCCTTCTGAGGTATTAACTGAAGGAGAAACGGTACAAGTGAAAGTTCTCGATGTGAATATCGATGAAAAGCGAATTTCTTTAAGTATTCGTGCTTTATTAGAGGAAGATGAACAAGACGATGAAGACTACAAACAATACGAGGCACAGCAAAATGATGAACCTTCTGGATTTTCATTAGGAGATATGATCGGGAATAAACTAGATAAATATAAAAAATAAAAAGAGTAAAAAGGAGTTGATAGCGGTAGAACCCTATCTCTCCTTTTTTTATGAGGAAAAATAAATAGAATAGTACTATCTAAACGGATGATTTAATGGAGATTCGTCCATAATGAATTTGAGGTGGTTTAATTATGGATGGTATTTTCGTTTATTGGTTTGGTTGGATTTTTTGGGGTGTGTTCACATTTTTTGCTTCTAGTTTGAAGATACGCTTTTGGATGGGGTGTAGCATTTTACTCATTCTCATTCTTTTACCGATTGAGGTTTCAATTATGAACACATCTTATCATTTAGTTTACATAGGCTCTGCTTTTTTTCTATATTTTTATGTACAGACATTAAGGAGACAAGAAAAGTATTTTTATTTTCTGTTTATGTCTTTGACTGTATCAGCATGCTTTGCTGGTTTTCGTCTAATGCTTATTTATGATCCGGTCATTGCATTTATTGACAGCAGGTGGATGTTAGCTTGTCTAGTTGTTGTTATTTGTTATTTCTTAACATCAACTTTAAAAAAACGTTATATTCTGTCTGTTTCCGGACTTATACATGGTGAGTATTTACTGTCTTTAACTCCATTTTATGATCAAGATCAAGCTATCGGAAATCTCTATTTCTTTGATGTTCTATTCATAACGACTTCCTTGTTTGGAGTCGGTTTCATGATACGAATAATCATTTCATGGATGTCTTCATTCTTAAAAAATCAACCTGTTCCGAGAAGCGGTCGACAATATGCAGGAAATCAGCTAAAATAAATAGGTTGTCAATTATTAAATAGAAAGGTTGTGGCAAGTATGTCCAATCCAGTTGTCGCTATTGTTGGAAGACCTAATGTTGGAAAGTCAACAATCTTTAACCGAGTGATCGGCGAAAGAATTGCTATTGTAGAAGATATGCCGGGTGTTACCCGTGATCGAATATACAGTAAAGCAGAATGGTTAAATAGAGAATTTAATGTGATCGATACAGGAGGAATCGAGCTTGGAGAAGAGCCATTGCTTGTACAGATGAGAGCGCAAGCAGAACTCGCTATAAAAGAAGCGGATGTTATTATCTTTATTGTTAATGGTCGTGAAGGTGTAACCTCAGCTGATCAAGAAGTAGCTAATCTGCTGTTTCGTTCGGATAAACCAGTTGTATTAGGGGTGAACAAAATCGATAACCCTGATATGCATGAACAATTATATGAGTTTTATTCATTAGGAATGGATACACCTTATCCTATATCAGGATCTCATGGCCTTGGATTAGGTGATTTGTTAGATAAGGTAATTGAGTACTTTCCCGAAGAAGTTTCGGATCCATATGGAGATGACACGATTCGTATTGCATTAATTGGTCGGCCGAATGTTGGAAAATCTTCACTTGTCAATGCGATGTTAGGAGAAGAGCGAGTAATTGTAAGTGATATTCCTGGTACGACCCGAGATGCAATTGATACAGCATTTTCACAAGATGAGCAAGAGTATGTACTAATCGATACAGCAGGTATGAGAAAACGAGGAAAAGTGTATGAGGCAACTGAAAAATATAGTGTACTTCGTTCTTTAAAAGCAATCGAGCGTTCTAATGTAGTTTTAGTCGTCATAAATGCTGAAGAAGGGCTTATTGAGCAAGATAAAAAAATTGCTGGCTATGCACACGAAGCAGGTAGGGCAGTAATCATTGTTGTAAATAAATGGGATGCAGTAAATAAGGATGACAAAACCCTGCAGAATTTCACACAAAAATTAAGAGATGAATTGCTCTTTTTAACATATGCTCCTATTCTTTTTGTTTCAGCTATGACGAAGCAAAGGTTACATACGGTTTTGCCGATGGTTCAAAAAGTGTCAGAAAATCACCATCTACGTGTTCCTACAAATGTACTTAATGATATGGTCATGGATGCTGTTGCGATGAATCCTACACCTACTGACAAAGGACGTCGTTTAAAAATTAATTATGTCACTCAAGTAGCAGTAGAGCCTCCAACGTTTGTTTTTTTTGTTAATGAGCCAGAGTTGATGCATTTTTCATATGAGCGTTTTCTTGAAAATCGATTAAGGGATACGTTTGAATTTGAAGGAACGCCGATTAAAATTATCGCTAGAAAGAAAAATAGTTAGAGGGAGTAGATGAAATGGGAGAAGGAGTCATTGCAATTTCTTTAATCGTTGTTATTATCATTAGTTATCTACTTGGATCAATAAGCTTTAGTTATTTAATAGCAAAAAAAATTAAAAAAGTCGATATTCGTCAACATGGTAGTGGGAATGCAGGGGCGACTAATACATTACGAGTATTAGGTATCGGTCCAGCCATTTTAGTGCTTAGTTTAGATATTGCAAAAGGTATTGTTGCTGTATGGCTTGGCCATTGGTTAGCACCTGACGATGGCGGAGTCTTCCCTGCATTAGCTGGGTTTGCTGCGATAGCTGGTCATAATTGGCCGATTTATTTTGGTTTTCGAGGTGGAAAAGGTGTTGCAACAACGATTGGCGTGCTAGCAACACTAGTTTTTTTACCAGCACTATACGCAGGGCTAATTGCTATCGGCAGTATTTTCATTACTAGATATGTTTCATTAGGATCGATTTTATTTGTGATTGGAACACCGATATTTATGGTTGTTTTCTTTGAATATCCAGATGCTTATACGTATTTAACAGTGGTAATAGCTGTTCTCTTGATTTGGAGGCATCAAACAAATATAAAACGACTAGTTGCAGGAGAAGAAAGCAAAATCGGTCAGAAAAACAAATAATACAAAGTTGAGGTGAACAATTTGAAACGAGTAACCGTTATAGGAGCAGGTAGCTGGGGTACTGCTTTAGCGATGGTGCTTGCTGATAATCATCATGATGTGCGAATTTGGGGAAGAAGAGCTAAACAAATAGAAGAAATCAACACTAAACATTCAAATAATCAATACTTACCTGGCATTTCCTTACCTGAACAAATTAGAGCTTACGAAAAGATGGAAGAAGCGCTTGAAGGTACTGAAGTGGTTGTTTTGGTCGTCCCAACAAAAGCAATTCGTACAACGATCCAACAAATGGTTGAAAAGCTTCAAAGCAAGGTAACGATTATTCACGCAAGTAAAGGAATTGAGCCTGGATCTCATAAACGTATATCAGAAATGATTGAAGAGGAAATGTATAACTCATCATTTCTAGAACATGTTGTTGTTTTATCAGGGCCAAGTCATGCTGAGGAAGTAAGCAGAAGGCAACCAACTACTGTTACAGTATCCTCGCATAGTGAACAAGCCTCTAAATATACTCAGGATTTGTTCTTCAATCAGCATTTTCGTGTTTATACAAATCCTGATTTGATCGGGGTTGAAATCGGTGGAGCTCTTAAAAATATTATTGCACTTGTTTGCGGCTTAACGGAAGGGCTTAAGTTAGGAGATAATTCTAAGGCTGCTATTATGACACGTGGATTAACAGAAATTGCGCGTATTGGTATGAAGCTTGGTGCCAACCCAATGACATTTGCTGGCCTATCAGGGCTTGGAGATTTAATTGTCACGTGTACAAGTGTTCATTCCAGAAACTTCCGAGCAGGTTTGATGTTAGGTAGAGGCAAAACGTTAGAGGATGTTCTTAATGAAATGGGTATGGTAGTCGAGGGGGTTCGTACTACTCAGGCTGCATATGAGCTTGCTAAAAAACTACAAGTGGATATGCCGATCACGACAGCGCTATACCGTGTTCTTTTTGAGCATGTAAGGCCACAAGACGCAGCTGATGAATTAATGGGTCGAGTGAAAAAGCATGAAGTAGAAGACTTACCTGTCGATTTAATAAAATCAACATTTAAAGAAGATTAAGTTAATTAGTTATACGTCCTCACCTTCTTTCTAGTCGTGCATATGATATGGTGATCATACGATTGAGGGAGGGCGAAACATGTTTGGGAAAAATGATTCATTTATGGATCAAATTCAAAAGAAAACGAGTGTGAAACCTGACGAAATTATGAAACTAGCTAATTCAGTTAGTCAAGCTAATTTACAAGATGAAAAAACCGTTCGACAGCTCGTTGCTCAAGTAGCAAAGCTCGCTAATAAAGAAGTGTCGAAAGAAAAAGAAGATCAAATTGTCAATGCTATTGTTAATAATAACATGCCTGCTGACTTCTCTTCACTTGCTAAAATGTTCAATAAAAAGTAAAATTCACTACTATAGGCAATATCACAAGCATGTTTCATTTATGTGCATATACTTTAAAGAACGAACATTATAATAGGGCTGTTAAAACGAAGGGTTTCGTCATGTTGAAGAAGTGTGCCCCCACTTCTTCAACATTTTGGAGTTTAATCGTTCGCGACTCTGTCACTTCATTTTTGGACAAGCTGTGCTATAATAAACGACAAACTGCAACAGAAAGAGGGGGAACTTAGTGTCACAAGCGATGTTTAATATGTGGGTGTCTTTTTTTGCTCTTGCTCTCATGTTTGTCTCAGCAGGAACGGCTATTTTCAGCAGAACGAAATTAACAGGTTGGTTTCAAAAAATAATGTTATCATTTTCATTTGTCTGCTTAGTCGTAGCAGGAATTATTGTTTTCCTTATTGTTTTGGGTGGACCTACAGCTACAGTTTAGTTTAAAGGAGATACGCTTGGTATGAAGCGAGTGATACAATCTTTAGTTTTGATGATCGGTTTGTTTATACTTACAGGTTGTTTTCTGCCTGATGATCAACGCGCAGAAAACCAAATCGCTTATCCTGATCAATTACAATCTGTTCAATTAGCAGTAGATCAATTTCAAATAGATTCTGGCGTATTACCCATTTATACATTTGATGAGCATACGTCGCTATATAATCGATATGTGGTTGATTTCAACCAATTGGTCCCACGTTATTTACAGCAACCACCTGGTACTGCTTTTGAGAATGGTGGTGTATTTCGATATGCGTTAGTGAATGTAGAAGAGGAACCTGAAGTGAAGGTGATTGATTTACGCCCGCAATCGGTTATTCAGCAATATCACCGTAGGGTGAATGATTATATAAGGAACCATACTTATGTTCCTATTATGGAAGTAGTCGATGATGGGTTATTTATTTTAGATTATGAAGAACTTGGTTTTTCCGAAGAACCACTTGTACAAAGTCCTTATTCCGATCAATTTTTACCACTTCTTTTTACGCATGATCATGAAGTTATAATAGACTATCGACTTGATCTTTACCAAATGTTATTGGAGTATGATCATCCTTTTAATGAAGGCGAAGATCTACGACCGATTTTGTATACACATTCTCCATTTGTTCCCGCAAGAAGTGTACCTTATGTACTTGATGAGAATGGAGAACCGACCTATGAAATGTCGTTAAGAAAAAAATGATTCAATTATAATAAAAATTGGTCTACTAAGTCCTTTTCATTGATATACATAATCAAAGGAAGGGGCTTTTTGTGATGAATCCCCTTCTCGGTATTTAGTGAGATCACCTACTACATACAAATTGTTGTCATAAACCTTGTACACCATCATAGTAATGGTAATGTCCAAGGTTTACGGAAGTAGGAAGATGAATCTCAAATCTTTACTGATCGGGAGGGGATCAAGTGGAAAAGGTTGATATTTTCAAGGATATAGCCGAACGAACAGGCGGCGATATTTATCTTGGAGTTGTAGGTGCAGTTCGAACAGGGAAATCGACATTCATTAAAAAATTTATGGAGCTAGTCGTACTCCCGAATATTGAAAATGAATCTGAGAAAGCAAGAGCACAAGATGAGTTGCCACAAAGCGCTGCTGGCAAAACCATTATGACAACTGAACCGAAGTTTGTTCCTAATCAAGCAGTATCGGTACATGTTGATGATGGATTAGATGTTAATATACGTTTAGTTGATTGTGTTGGATATGCGGTTCCTGGGGCAAAGGGCTATGAAGATGAGCACGGACCACGAATGATAAATACGCCGTGGTATGAAGAGCCTATCCCATTTCAAGAGGCGGCAGAAATTGGTACGAGAAAAGTTATTCAGGAACATTCCACTCTAGGGATTATTGTTACGACAGACGGAACAATTGGCGATATTCCCCGCCAAGATTATAAGGAATCTGAACATAGGGTAGTAGAAGAGTTGAAAGAAGTCGGCAAACCGTTTATTATGGTTGTCAATAGTGTACGCCCTCATCATCCGGAAACAGAACAATTACGTCAAAGCTTAAGTGATGAGTATGATATCCCCGTATTATCAATGAGCATTGAGGGGATGACTGACCATGATATTAATAATGTTTTAAGAGAAGTATTATATGAATTTCCGGTTCACGAGGTAAATGTGAACTTACCGAGTTGGGTAATGGTTCTTCGTGAGGATCATTGGTTACGTCAAAGTTATGAAGAGTCAGTAAGAGAAACCGTGCAAGATATAAAACGTTTACGCGATGTTGACCGAGTAGTAGGCCATTTTACCGAGTATGAATTTATTGATCAAGCAAGATTAGCGGGGATTGAAATGGGGCAGGGAGTCGCTGAAATTGATTTATATGCTCCAGATGATTTATATGATCAAGTATTGAAAGAAGTTGTCGGAGTAGAAATTCGCGGCAAGGATCATTTATTACAACTTATGCAAGATTTTGCTCATGCTAAACAGGAATATGATCAAGTTGCTGATGCACTAAGGATGGTAAAGCAAACGGGTTATGGAATTGCAGCACCTGCCTTATCAGACATGAGCCTAGATGAACCGGAAATCATTAGACAGGGTTCGCGATTCGGTGTGCGTCTAAAAGCAGTAGCTCCTTCGATTCATATGATTAAAGTCGATGTTGAATCTGAATTTGCTCCTATTATTGGAACAGAAAAACAAAGTGAAGAACTTGTTCGTTATTTGATGCAAGATTTTGAAGAGAATCCACTTTCGATTTGGAACTCAGATATTTTCGGTCGTTCGTTAAACTCAATCGTACGAGAGGGGATCTCAGCAAAATTATCACTCATGCCAGAGAATGCTCGTTATAAATTAAAAGAAACACTAGAAAGAATTATTAATGAGGGTTCAGGTGGTTTAATTGCGATTATTTTATAAAAAAATTTTATATTGAAGATGATGGAAGGTAGTAATCATTTGTATGTATAATGATCTAAAGGTCATTACACATCTTGATGTTTACTACTTTCTTTTTTGCTTTTTCAATTGAGAATATGCTAAGATTTTTACATGTGCTCTAATGACAGCGAAAATAACAATTTTGTGATACTATTGTGTAGAAGCATAGTTGAGAAAAGTGATAGACAGGAGAGTTGAGAATGAGTAACCAAAATGATTTCTTTGTTATTAAAGCAAAAGAAAATGGCGTTAACGTAATTGGATTAACGAGAGGCTCTGACACGCGTTTTCATCATTCGGAGAAACTTGATAAAGGTGAAGTAATGATTGCGCAATTCACTGAACATACATCTGCTGTGAAAGTACGTGGGCATGCTATTATCCAAACTAGTTATGGGACGATTAATACGAACGATTAAGAGAAATAGATGAGTATTTTTTACACAGAATTTGGGGGACATGTTGATGAGAAGTTTATATTTATTTCAAGAAAATGTTGAAGAGGTTAAAGGAGAGTTTAATCAAGCGATTAAGCATCATTATTTACAATCCTATGTACCAAACATAGAAGTAGATGATGATAAAATCCGTTTTATGTATGCGATGTTACATAAAAAAATGACTAAAGAAGATTTGCATTTATTAATCTTATCAACACTTCTTGTTCAAGCAGGTCTGGATATACATGATGAGGTGACGTTAAAAAATGTAGATACGGATGTGCTAAAAAAGAAGAGACAATTAACCGTATTAGCAGGTGATTATTATGTAGCGATGTACTATCATTTGCTTGCTAAAAATGGGAATGTTCCCCTCATTCAAAAGATTAGTCACACGATTCAACAAATAAATGAAAAGAAAATGAACCATTATGAGCAGGAAGAAGTATCTATCGATGAGTATAAAAAGATTTTCGTAATGATCGAAACTGGGCTCATGCAACAAGTAGCTTCTCATTTCGACCTTGAACTATGGAGGCTTCTTATTAAAGAGTTCTTCTACTACAAAATGCTTACAATTGAAAAGAACCTAACACTTAATGGTGAACAAACCGCTTTATTACGGGGACTTCATAAAACTAAACCTCTTATTCATAGTGACTCATTTTTAGACAAGTTCATAGAAGAGTCAAAAGATCGTTTGTTACAACTTACTGAATCTTCGGCTACAATGAAGCCTTTTATCATTTGGCATATTGATCAATATAGTAGTTATGACACATTAGAGAATATCGCAGAGGGTGAATAAGATGTCTCAAACAAAAGAGGAACGTGTACATCAAGTGTTCCAATCTATTTATAAAAAATATGACCTTATGAATTCCGTCATTAGCTTTCAACGCCATAAAGCTTGGCGTAAAGATACGATGAAAATCATGCAAGTACAAAAAGGGAATAGAGCTCTCGATATTTGTTGTGGTACAGCTGATTGGACGATTGCATTAGCTGAAGCTGTCGGGGAGAATGGACAAGTTATTGGATTAGACTTCAGTGAGAATATGTTAAAGATTGGTCAAGAAAAAATTCAACAGCTACAATTGAATCAAGCTAATCTAGTGCTGGGCAATGCAATGGAGCTTCCGTATGACGATGCTTCATTTGATTTTGTTACAATTGGTTTTGGTCTTCGAAATGTCCCTGATTATATGCAAGTATTAGCAGAGATTCACCGAGTTGTTAAACCAGGAGGGAAAGCCGTCTGCCTAGAAACGTCTCAGCCAACAATACCCGTATTTAAGCAATTATACTTTTTTTATTTTAAAAGAATTATGCCCCTTTTTGGTAAGATGTTTGCAAAAAGCTACGAAGAGTATTCGTGGCTTCAAGAGTCTACGATGGCCTTTCCAGATCGCGCTAAACTTGCGGAAATGTTTAAAGAAGCAGGATTTGAACATGTCGAAGTGAAGGCTTATTCTGGAGGAGTAGCTGCCATGCATATGGGAATAAAGACGAGGGATGAATAGAGATAGGAGCCGATTACGTTGGTAAGAAAAATAAAAATCATCTTAGAAATGATTAAGTTTGAACACACTATATTTGCGCTACCGTTTGCTTTTTTAGGAGCAATTCTAGGTAGTTTTATTATGAGGGGAGATTTCCCACAATTATCAGAATGGATATGGATTACTCTTGCTATGATAGGGGCTAGAAGTGCAGCAATGTCACTTAACCGCGTAATTGATGCCCAAATAGATAAGCATAATCCAAGAACTGCAGAACGAGCTATTCCAGCCGGATTAGTTTCAAAAATCGAAGTTTGGTTATTTATCGTTATTTCGTTTGTTGTGCTGTTCTTCTCTGCCTTTCAATTAAATATGCTTGCTGTTTATTTGTTACCAATTGCTGTTTTCTTTCTTGTTATTTATTCATATACGAAACGATTTACTTGGGCTTGTCACCTCATTTTAGGGATAACGATTGGAATTGCGCCTTTAGGTGGATGGGTAGGAGCAACTGGGACATTGCCCTTTGAGGCATACTTTTTATTCGCGGCTGTAGCATTATGGATAGCTGGCTTTGATGTCATTTATGCAACTCAAGACGCCGATTATGACAAAGAACATGGATTATACTCTATTCCAAGTCGATTTGGTATAAAAAAATCATTGCTACTAGCAAGAGTGTCTCACACTGTTAGTTTTCTAAGCTTCCTAAGCTTGTTTTTTATTACACCTTTAGGATGGGTTTATTTTGCTGGAGTGATCATTTCTGGTGCCATTCTTGTCTATGAACACTCACTTGTTTCAGAGAATGATTTATCGAAAGTACAAGTAGCTTTCTTTCCAATGAATGGCATATTAAGTGTTGTTTTATTTGTATTTGCGATTGGAGATGTCCTTATATGGACCCATTTATAAAAGGAACGTATACGGTCGGTATTACTGGTGCTAGTGGTGCACAATATGGGATTAAACTCGTTAAACAGCTGCTGCACGAATCATACAAGGTACATTTAGTTATAACCGAAGCTGCATGGCAAGTGTTCGATTTAGAGTTACAATTCGATGTGAGGAATAGAGAACAGTTGATCGATGATATATTCAGCAAAAATCGACATTTATTATGTTATCATTCCTTACGTGATTACTCTGCACCGATTGCTAGTGGATCATACAAAAATGATGGTATGGTTATTATTCCGTGCTCAATGGGGACATTGTCAAGCATTGCACATGCTTCATCGAATAATCTACTTGAACGGACTGCTGATGTCATGTTAAAGGAAAAAAGAAAATTAATTATCGTACCTAGGGAAACCCCTCTAAATGAGCTTCATCTTGAGAATATGTTAAGACTAGCAAAAATGGGTGTAACAATCCTTCCTGCAATGCCTGGTTTTTATCAACAACCAAAAAATTTGGAGGATTTAATTGATTTTGTCGTTGGGAAAGTTTTGGATAATTTAGATGTGGATCATTCATTATTTACCCGTTGGGGGGAACAGCTATGAGTTTAACAATTGGAGAAATCTCTTACACGAATATTTTGCCATTTTTTTATTATTTAGATCGATACCAATTTGAACGAAACTCTTATCAATTTGTTCCTCAAGTACCCTCACAATTAAACGAAGCAATGGCTAATGGAAAGGTTGATATTGGAGGTATTTCATCTTTTGCTTATGCAAATAATCAACATACTTTCTCACTGTTACCTGACTTATCTGTAACGACATATGGGAAAGTACGATCAATCTTTTTATTTTCAAAATATCAAATCGGTCAATTAGACAACAAAAAGATTGCTCTAACTTCAAGTTCAGAGACGTCTGTTCATTTATTAAAAATCATTTTAGGTTATTTTTATAATAAAAATGTTACATACGAAATTGTACGACCTCATTTTCACGATATGATAGAATGGTATGATGGTTGTTTGTTAATTGGTGATGATGCGATTGTTGCGAATCGTCGACTAGCAAAGGACTTGTACGTATATGACTTAGGGGAAATTTGGTATGAACAGACAGGATTACCAATGACTTATGCTGTATTTGCCGTTCGAAATAAATGTATCGAAGCTAAGCCTAATGAAGTGATAAGCTTTTATAAAGCTCTTTTAGCTAGTAAGAAAAGAAGTGAAAACGATCAATACAAACCGATGATAAAAGATATTTTATTAACACATGGTGGGACAGAAGCTTTTTGGGAGCAATATTTTGATCAGCTCTGTAATGACTTTGGACAAAAAGAGCAAGAAGGATTGCGATTCTATTATCATTTATTATACAAATTAGGCTATATACGTGAACCTGTAGATCACTTACATGTGTGGAAACCGGTACTTCAATTATAAAGGGACTTGCATGAAACGTGATTCAATGTTCTAATTAAAGGAAAAGCGTAATGAATTCGTTTAGATAAATAAGGTGGACGACATGAAGCTAGCAGAAATTTATATGCAATTTCAAGCAGATATTGAAATGATTGAAAATGAACTTGAAGAAAATGTACAAGCAGAGCATGATGTATTAACAGATGCATCCATTCAATTGCTTAAAGCTGGAGGAAAAAGAATTCGCCCTGTATTTGTATTATTAGCAGCGCGATTCGGCTTATATGATATTGAATCACTAAAGCATATTGCTGCGCCTTTAGAACTGATTCATATGGGCTCATTAGTACATGATGACGTTATTGATGATGCTGATTTAAGAAGGGGAAAGAAAACCATTAAGTCACAATGGGATAATCGAGTTGCCATGTACACAGGGGATTTTATTTTCGGGAAGGCACTTGAGACTTCAACCTATTTTGATAATCCTAAAATACATCAAATTCTTTCAAACGCTATGATGGAAATGTGTTTAGGTGAAATTGAGCAAATTAGAGATCAATATAATTTAAACCAAAATTTTCGAGTTTATTTAAGAAGGATTAAACGTAAGACAGCACTTCTCATCGCTGTAAGTTGTCAACTTGGTGCGATCGCTGCAAATGCTAATACATATATACAAAACCAGCTCTATCAATTTGGTTATTACGTTGGAATGTCTTTTCAAATAACAGATGACATTCTTGATTTTGTCGGAACAGAGAAACAACTTGGAAAACCTGCAGGAGGAGATTTATTACAAGGAAATGTAACCCTTCCTGCTCTATATGCTATGTACCATCATACCGATATTCGAAGAAAAATTGATTTATTCTTTCAAGACATTGAAGGAAACGCTGATCAAATTAATGATATTCTAGCCATGATTAAGGATACTGATGCTATTTCTTATTCTATTAAAATAAGTGATCAGTATTTGCAAAAGGCTTTTGATACGTTAGAGACATTACCAAACCAAAAAGAAAAAAGGTATTTATATGAAATTGCCTCTTACATTGGCAAAAGAAAGTTTTAGTTACGAAGGGTTTACCCTAAAAGGTCTTTTACTTTTTAGAGTAAACCCTTTTTGAATGAACTGTAGTGATTCGCTACACTTCTTGGTTGGCATATTGTCGCATGTAGCTTCATTTGCTATACTGTTGAGAGAATCTATAAGGAAAAGGGAGAAGGTTATGGAGCGTACATACATAATGGTTAAGCCAGATGGGGTTCAACGAAATGTGATTGGAGAAATTATATCTCGCTTTGAAAAAAAGGGATTTACTCTAGTTGCAGCAAAATTAATGGTCATCACAGAGGCAATGGCACAGAGACATTATGAAGAACATACAGGAAAACCTTTCTTTGAAAAGCTTGTTCGTTTCATTACATCAGGACCTGTATTTGCAATGGTTTGGGAAGGGCCAGAAGTGATCAAGACAGCGAGATTAATGATTGGTAAGACAAATCCGCAAGAAGCGTTACCTGGTACGATTCGTGGAGATCTAGCCGCGCAAATGCCTAATAATATTATACATGGATCTGATTCCACAGAAAGTGCAGAAAGAGAAATAGCCATCTTTTTTCAAGATTCAGAATTAATTGATTATAAAAAGGCGACTGCTGATTGGACGTAATTTATTTGATACATCGTGAGACTGGAGAGAACAAATGGGTACTGATTATGAAACATTTATAGCAAACATTAAGAAAAAAACCGCGATTGATTTAGCTTTGTATAAAGAAGCGCAAATGAAACGTCGTTTGACATCTTTATATGAAAAGCGCGGCTTTTCATCTTTTCAAACATATTATCAAGCAATGACCAAAAATGAAGAACTTTTTAATGAATTTCTAGAACGAATGACAATAAATGTGTCAGAATTTTTCCGCAATGTAAGCAGGTGGAATGTGCTAGAAAAAAAGATCTTACCACGCCTATACAATGAAAATAAAAATTTGAAAGTTTGGAGCGCCGCGTGTTCAACAGGTGAAGAACCGTATACGCTATCCATGATTTTAGCTCAGTTTATGCCTATCTCAAAAGTGAATGTATTTGCAACAGATCTCGATACAGAAATTATTACACGTGCTAAGATGGGATTTTATCCTGAGCGATCGATAAAAGAAGTACCGAAAAGCTACTTAGAACGATATTTTACTAGAGAGCCAATGGGCTATAAGGTAAATGATGATATTAAGAAGACTGTCACATTTCAAAAACAAAATTTATTAGCTGATCGATTCCAGCAGCAATTCGATTTAATCGTATGTCGTAATGTCATGATTTATTTTACTGAAGAAGCGAAAAATGAACTATACCATAAATTTAGCCAGGCATTAAGACCGGGTGGAGTTCTTTTTGTTGGTAGTACGGAGCAAATTTTTAATCCTAGCACCTATCAACTTGAAACTGAGGATACGTTTTTTTATAAAAAAGTGCTGAAGTCAGAATGACTTCAGCTACATATGTATGAAGGATCTACTTATTCTAATAATGAGAAAAGTTTAACTTTTCTTTTAAATTGTGCGAGACAGTTAGTCTAGATCATGTTATAATTTAACGCATAAAAGCGATAAAGAGAAATGGAAATGACATTGGAGGCAGGAAAATGAGATATTTAACAGCTGGAGAATCACACGGACCACAATTGACGACAATTATTGAAGGAATTCCAGCGCAGTTAGAGTTAATAGCAGCGGATATTAATGGCGAATTAGCACGAAGACAAGGTGGTTATGGCCGTGGTAGACGTATGCAAATTGAGAAAGATCAAGTACAAATTTTAAGCGGTGTACGTCATGGTAAAACAACGGGTGCCCCGATCGCATTAGTAGTAGAAAATAAAGACTGGACTCATTGGACTAAAATAATGGGTGCTGAACCAATTGATGAGGATGCAGAAAAAGAAGTTAAAAGAAAATTAACTAGACCACGTCCAGGACATGCAGATTTAAATGGTGCAATAAAATATGGTCATCGCGATATGCGCAATGTACTAGAGCGTTCATCAGCGCGAGAAACGACCGTACGAGTTGCTGCTGGTGCAGTAGCTAAGAAGCTATTATCTACCTTTAACATCCAAGTTGGTGGACACGTATTAGAAATCGGTGGTGTAAAAGCAGAAAAAACAGCATATGAATCTGTTGCAGATCTTAAGGAACGCTCAGAGGCTTCTCAAGTGCGTTGCTTAGATGAGGATGCAAGCTTGAGAATGATTGAAGCGATTGACCAAGCAAAAAAAGATGGCGATTCAATTGGCGGAATCGTGGAAGTAGTCATAGAAAATGTTCCAATTGGATTGGGCAGTCATGTTCAATACGATCGTAAATTAGATGCTAAAATTGCGGCAGCTGTTATGAGTATTAATGCATTTAAAGGAGTCGAGATCGGAATCGGATTTGAAGCTGCACGTATCCCAGGAAGTCAAGTGCATGATGAAATTTTGTGGGATGAAGACAATGGTTATTCTCGAAGAACAAACCGGCTTGGTGGATTTGAAGGTGGGATGACAAATGGGATGCCAATTGTTGTTCGCGGAGTTATGAAGCCAATTCCAACGCTTTATAAGCCATTACAAAGCGTGGATATCGATTCCAAAGAACCATTTGCAGCGAGTATCGAACGTTCTGATAGTTGTGCAGTTCCTGCCGCTGCTGTAGTAGCAGAGGCGGTCGTTGCATGGGAAGTAGCCAATGCACTACTAGAGACGTTTGGACATGATCAAATACCGACTATTCAAGAAAATGTTAATCGTCATAATGAAGACGCGAGGACGTTTTAAATGGGGAGTGTTCAAGTTCAAACAGTGTCTAAACAATATGAAGTGAGAATAAATTCAGGTTTAAGACATCAGGTGGGTGCATTATTAAAGGAATTACTACAACCGGTATCGTCTATATTAATTGTGACTGACTCTAATGTGGCTCCATACTATTTAAAAGACGTTATTCAAAGCTTTGATGAGTCTTCAGTCGTATATGATTACGTCATTGAAAGTGGAGAAGCCTCTAAATCATTTTCCGTATATGAGCAGGTGTTATCAAAAGCATTAGAGGTAGGTCTTGACCGAAAGTCTGCTGTCATTGCGCTTGGAGGAGGAGTCGTTGGAGATTTAGCTGGATTTGTAGCTGCGACTTATATGCGAGGAATACGATTCGTACAAATGCCTACTACACTATTAGCTCACGATAGTAGTGTGGGTGGAAAGGTAGCGATTAACCATCGACTAGGAAAAAATATGGTAGGGAGCTTTCATCAACCTGAAGCTGTTTTATATGATACGGATTGTTTAATGTCATTACCAGAAGAAGAATGGAAATCGGGGTTTGCCGAAGTCATTAAGCATGGATTTATTCGCGATGAGGCATTTCTGAAACAGTTAGAGAGAGAATGGACATCATTTAAGACTATTTCAGTCGAACGCCTTAATGACATGCTTGCCCGCTCTATTTCTGTTAAAGCAGACGTAGTGAGTGAGGATGAGCAGGAGCATGGAATTCGCGCTCACCTTAATTTTGGTCATACGCTTGGACATGCAATTGAGGCACAGCTTGGTTATGGGAAGATCACACATGGAGAAGCTGTTGCGATTGGTATGCTTTTTGCTTTGCGCTTATCAGAAGAAATGCTGGATGTAAATTTTCATATTGAACAATACGAAAATTGGTTTTTAAAATTAGGTTATCGAACGAAAATACCTGCTTCATTAAATCGAGAGCGCTTGTTACAAACAATGAGTAAGGATAAAAAGGTAGAAGCTGGTACGATACGAATGGTTCTATTAAAGAAATTGGGAGAAGCTACAATTGTGAATATCCCACCTGAGAAGATTCGGGTACTTCTTGATGAACGGATGGAGGGTTCACATGGTTAGAGGTGTTAGAGGCGCTACAACTGTTCAAGCCAATACAGTTGAAGATATTACAAAAGAGACTTTTGTGTTAGTGAATGAAATGATTGCAAAAAACAAACTAGAGCCGGAAATGGTAGCACATGTATTATTTACGGTTACAGAAGATTTAAATGAAGCGTTTCCAGCAAAAGTATTACGCGAGCTACACGGCTGGGAATATGTGCCTGTCGTATGTGCTCAAGAAATCCCTGTACCTGAGAGCTTGCCCCTTTGTGTTCGAGTATTGATGACGGTAAATACTGACCAATCACAAAGCGATATTGAACATATTTATTTGAATGATGCTGTTAAGCTGAGACCTGACTTATCCTTGACGAATAAGTGAGTTCGGAGTAGACTAAAGGCGAGTTGAGAAACTGATTACTATGTACCATTTAAATGTAATCAACTAGTGAGAACAGATTAGCTTAGTATAAGAATGAGATTGAGTTGAGGAGAGCTGAGTTTAGTTGAGGATTAGTCGAAATGCCTCCTAATCAAATGTAAGGACACCATAAAGTTAAAAACAAAAACTTTTTCAGTGCCCTTAAATGTATTTAGGAGGCTTGTTCAGGTATATATTTGTTCACCTCCCACTCATTTCATTCATTCCTAAAGGAGTGAAGGATATGATTACCCCAACGTTTACTGAATTTCAACAGTTTTCCCGCGACTATAAGACCATTCCTGTTGTGGAAAAGCTATTTGCTGATGGACTAACCCCTGTGCAAATTGTACATCAATTAGGAGATCAAGTTTCATTTTTACTTGAAAGTAAAGATGAACATTCACCTTGGTCTAGGTATTCTTTCATTGGAATTAATCCGATATTTGAGTTAATTGAAGATAATGGTGTATATTCTTTTATGAATTTAGAGAAAGGGAAGATTCTAACAGAGCTACACACATTCCAAGAAGCCTTTGATTCAATGATGGCCTATTTAAAAGTGCAACCAATTGACATTGCCATTCCTTTCCGAGGTGGAGCTGTTGGTTATATGAGCTATGATGCAATTGAGACGATAGAACCGACACTGACTCGTCATGTCGATGATCGAATTGCTCATTATCACTTTTTAGTGTGTGAAACATTAATTGCCTATGATCATATTAAGAAGGAATTAACGATTTTAGTACATGCAAGGCCAGACGAAGGTGAAGAAGAACTTGCTTATAGTAGAGCGAAAGCTGAAATTGATCGTGTTTCACAACTATTAGAACAACCTCAAGCTCCATTGCTGTTGAAACACCTTCCTGAAACAGACGATGAAGTGACCTTTGATGGGGTCATTTCAAATTATAAACGAACTGATTTTTTAAGAGATGTCGAGCAAATTAAAGAATACATTCGAGCTGGAGACGTTTTTCAAGCTGTATTATCACAACGATTTGAAATGAATGTTACGTCCTCTGCTTTAAATATTTATCGAGTGTTACGAATGATTAATCCATCTCCATATTTATTTTATTTAAAGTTTAACACTATGGAAGTAGTTGGTAGCTCTCCTGAGCGCCTCGTTCAAGTTCAAGATGGTCATGTAGAAATTCATCCGATTGCAGGTACTAGGAAGCGTGGGAAGACGGAAGAAGAGGATCAAGCACTCGCGACTGACCTATTAGCAGATGAAAAAGAACGAGCTGAGCATTATATGTTAGTTGATCTTGCTAGAAATGATGTCGGACGTATTGCTGAATACGGATCTGTTGAAACACCTACATTGCTTGAAATCGGAAAATTCTCACATGTCATGCACATCATTTCAAAAGTGACAGGTCAATTACAAAAGAGCACAAAACCGTTAGAAGCATTAATGGCCTCTTTTCCAGCTGGCACTGTATCAGGAGCGCCTAAAATAAGAGCGATGGAAATTTTACATGAGTTAGAACCAACAGAACGTGGTGTGTATGCAGGAGCAATTGGCTACCTTGGCTTTGATGGAAATATTGACTCGTGTATTGCCATTCGAACGATGGTTATTAAGAATCAAACAGCGTATATTCAAGCTGGTGCAGGCGTGGTTGCTGATTCAGTCCCTGAACGAGAATATGAAGAAACGCAAAACAAAGCAAAAGCATTAATAAGAGCCGTACAATTAGCTGAGAGAATGTTCGGAGATGAAGGGGGAGCGCACTATGCTTAAAGACGTCTTACGCCACTGTATGAACCATGAAACATTATCAACTGAACAAGCTGAACAGGTTATGAATGAGATCATGTCAGGTCATGCAACACCAAGCCAAATCGCAAGTCTTCTAACTATTTTGCGATTCCGTGGTGAAACAGTTGAAGAAATGATTGGATTTGTTCGAGCGATGCGTTCACATTCTGTTTCTATTAACACACAAGGGGTGAATGTCATAGATACGTGCGGGACAGGTGGAGATAATTTAGGAACATTTAATATCTCAACAGCAACTGCTATTGTTTTATCAGGACTAAGTGTTCCTGTCGCAAAACATGGAAATCGAGCTGTCTCATCTAGAAGTGGTAGTGCTGATGTACTTGAGGAACTATCGATACCTATCCAACATTCAGTTGAACAAGCAAGCCGATCTCTTCAAGATTATAACCTTTGCTTTTTGTTTGCACCGCTATATCATCAATCAATGAAGCATGCGGTCACGCCACGAAAAGAAATTGGTTTCCGAACGATTTTCAATTTTTTAGGACCGATGACTAATCCAGCAAATGCGAAAAGACAACTAATCGGAGTATCTGATTTTGAATATGCTAAAAAAATGGCTAATACTCTGCTAACGATTGGAACAGAACGCACCCTTTTTGTTACTGGAAGGGATGGATTAGATGAATTATCAATTACGACGGAATCAGACTTAATTGAAGTAGCTGGTAATACGAAAAAAGAATATACGATCTCACCAGAGGAAATGGGACTAAAACGTGGCAGTTTGCATGATATTCAAGTTGATACTCCACTCGAAAGCGCCGAATTAATTCGAGCTTTATTAAAAGGAGAAGCGAACGAATCAGCAACTAGTATCGTTGCATTAAATGCCGGAGCAGCTCTTTATGTATACGGAAAAGTCAGTACAATTAAAGAAGGAGTTCACCAAGCACAGGCTGCATTAAGCTCTGGACAAATAGATGAGCATTACAAAGCGTTACAGAAGGGGGCGACCGAAAGTGCTTGATCAAATTTTAAAAACAAAGCAAAAGGAAATTGCTCATTTAATTATGCCATCACAAAAAAAAGTTCAGCATTACTCCCTTTATGATGCTTTAAGCCATTCTACGCATTCTATTGGTTTAATAGCTGAAGTAAAAAAAGCTTCTCCATCAAAGGGGCTTATTTGTCCTAATTTTCACCCACAAGACATTGCAAAAGGGTATGAAGCAGGTGGTGCTGATGCGATTTCGGTCTTAACAGATATAGATTATTTCCAAGGTCATCGTGATTATTTATCTGCTGTTAAAGAAGTCTGTTCAATCCCGGTAATGCGAAAAGATTTTATTATTGACAAGAGACAAGTGGACGAAACAGTCAAAATCGGCGCTGATGCGATGCTTCTCATTGTGGGGACCGTTCCGATAGAAGAGTTAAAGGTATTATATGATTACGCCTATTCTGTTGGACTCGAATGCCTTGTTGAAGTTCATGCAAAGAATGAATTAATTGAATTATTAAATTGCTTCACACCGAAAGTGATTGGTGTGAACAATCGAAATTTAAAAACATTTGAAACATCACTATCACAAACAGATGAAATGGCACCATTAATTCCCGAAGGTAGCTTGTTTATTAGTGAGAGTGGGATTCATACAGAGGATGATATTAAGCGTGTCAAGCAGGCAGGGGCAGCTGGTGTGTTAGTCGGGGAATCATTAATGCGCGCATCATCTCCTAAAGAAGGTATAAAAGCTTTGTTTGGAGGAGAATTTCATGCCACGTCCTCTACTTAAGTTGTGTGGAAATCATTCTGAGCATGATGTGAGCGTTGCTTTTTCAAGTACTGCCGAATACATCGGCTTTGTGTTTGCAGAAAGTAAAAGGCGTGTTTCTCGAGAGCAGTTGGAACGATTGCTTGATAATGATCATGATAAGCAAAAGAAAGTCGTTGCCCTTTTTGTGAATGAACCGATAGAAGAGATTCAAAGACAATTAGTTGGCTTAAATGTAGATATTATTCAATGTCATGGAAATGAGCCAGCTGAGTATATTAGACAGCTAAAGTCATTAGTCAAGCAATCAATATGGAAGGTGATCCATCATCACGATAACGCTCTAGAAACGATGAAGACATATGAAGGTTTAGTCGATGGGTATGTCATAGATTGTAAGGTAGGACAACAATGGGGCGGAACTGGTGTCTCATTTGATTGGCGTTTTGTCCCTCAATATATTGAGGAAGGCCATAGACAACAAGTTCCAGTATGGATCGCTGGTGGAATAAACCCTAATAATATAGAAAATTTATTACGCTATGAACCTGATGGCGTTGATTTGTCTAGTGGAATAGAAGAGAATGGTCGGAAATCATATGAACTTGTGCGGCAGTTAGAGGAAAGGATGAATAGAAATGGTACCAAATAAACGTGGACGTTTCGGTGACTTCGGCGGAAAATATGTTCCTGAAACATTAATGAATGCGTTAGAAGAATTGGAAAATGAATTAGATAAAGCTCTATTAGATAAATCCTTTCACACTGAATACTTTGAGCATTTACAAGAGTACGCAGGAAGACCAACAGCATTATCTTATGCTGAAAATATCTCCAAGGTATTAGGTGGAGCCAATATATATTTGAAAAGAGAAGATCTTTTGCATACAGGTGCTCACAAATTAAACAATGCGATGGGGCAGGCGTTACTTGCAAAGCGAATGGGCAAAAAGAAAATAGTCGCTGAAACGGGTGCAGGTCAGCATGGTGTGGCCACAGCAACGATTGCAGCAAGGTTTGGTCTTCAATGTAAAGTGTTTATGGGTGCTGAAGATATGGAAAGGCAAGCTTTGAATGTTTTTCGAATGGAGCTGCTAGGGGCTGAAGTTGTTCCAGCTACTTCAGGAAGTCAAACGTTAAAGGATGCTACGAATGAAGCGATTCGATATTGGGTCACAAATGCAGAAGATACGTTCTATTTAATTGGCTCAGTTGTTGGACCGCATCCGTATCCGAAAATGGTTCGAGATTTTCAACGTATTATTGGAGATGAATCAAAAGAGCAATTTTTAAAGCGTGTAGGCGCGCTCCCTACAGAAATTATTGCTTGTGTCGGAGGAGGAAGTAACGCAATTGGTATGTTCTATCCTTTTTTAGACGATGATGTTACGCTCATTGGTGTTGAAGCTGCTGGAAAAGGTGTTGATACGAATCAGCATGCAGCTACGATCACAAAAGGGACAAAAGGCGTGATTCACGGCTCATTAACCTATCTTCTTCAAGATGAGGCTGGCCAAATTATTGAACCATATTCGATTTCTGCTGGTCTCGATTATCCTGGAATAGGACCCGAGCATGCCTATTTGGCTAGTACGAACCGTGTGAACTATGAAGCTGTTACAGATCAGCAAGCATTAGACGCATTAAAGCTTTTGTCTGAAACAGAAGGTATCATTCCTGCTATTGAATCTGCTCATGCGCTAGCCAAAGCGTTTGAACGTGCGAAAGAATTAACGCCAAACGAGACGATACTAGTCTGTTTGTCAGGTCGAGGAGATAAGGATGTTCACACTTTGATGAAGCACTTTAGGGGGGATGAAAATGGCAACTAAACGAATGGAAGCTGTCACAGGCGGAGATAAGCCACTGTTTATCCCTTTTATTACAGCGGGAGATCCATCGAGTGAAGCGACAATTGACATTGCATTAACGCTTCAAAAGGCGGGCGCTTCTATATTAGAGCTTGGTATCCCCTACTCAGATCCACTTGCTGATGGACCAACAATCCAGGCAGCATCGAAAAGAGCTTTGAAGCATGGAATGAGTTTAGAAAAAGCACTGAAGTTAGTACCACAAATGAGGGAGCGTGGATTAACGATTCCTGTTATCATTTTCACATATGTCAATCCATTAATGCAATATGGCGAAGGGCGGATTGTCGAAGAGGCAGCTAGTTACGGAATTGACGGCTTTATCGTTCCTGATTTACCTTATGAAGAAAGTGGAGATTTTGCAGAACGATGTAATCAATTTGATCTTTCGCTTGTCTTGCTAGTCGCCCCTACATCTAAGGAGCGTATAGTCAAAATTGCCGAAAGATCACAAGGTTTTCTATACTGCGTATCTTCTTTAGGTGTTACAGGTGCACGAGCACAATTTGACCCTAGAGTATATGAATTTTTACAGACCGTTCGTGAGTCAAGTACAATTCCAACCGCAGTTGGCTTTGGGATTTCAACACCCGAACAAGCGAGCAAAATGCGCCAGCACTCTGATGGAGTCGTCGTTGGAAGTGCATTAGTTAGCAAGATTGGCGAACTGGAACAACGATTGCTAGACGAAAATAAACGATCTGAAGCATTACTAGAAATTGAACGACTTGTCAGCTCGTTAGCTGAAAGTGAAGATCAATAATGACAAGATAGGATGTGCTTTCGATGAATATCAAACAGCAAATTATTGGCTTACCTTCATATCAACCAGGTAAACCAATTGAAGAAGTTAAAGAAGAGCTTGGATTATCACGAGTCGTTAAACTAGCTTCAAATGAAAACCCATATGGTGCTTCAAAACGAGTAGCTTCCGCCATTAGCGAAGCAGCAACAAGTACAACGATTTATCCAGATGGTTATTCAGCAAAAATGCGAGAAAAAGTTGCTTTTAAATTGGGTGTTACTCCAGAACAATTAATTTTTGGTAATGGATCAGATGAAGTGATTCAGTTTTTATGTCGGGCGCTTTTATCACCAGGGACAAATACTATCACAGCTGATCCCACCTTTTCACAATACAAATTGAACGCAACAATTGAAGGGGCAGAGGTTCGTGAAGTTCCATCGGTGGATGGCGTGCATAATTTAGAGGCGATGCTCCAAGCTATAGACGAAAAGACACGAATTGTTTGGGTTTGTAATCCGAATAATCCGTCAGGTACTTATGTTAATGAAGAGACTTTTAAACGCTTCTTAGATCAAGTACCTCCACACGTATTAGTCGTTTCTGATGAAGCTTATTATGAATATGTAACAGCGAAAGATTACCCGAATACTGTGCCTTTAATCAAAAAGTATCCTAATTTAATGGTATTACGTACATTTTCAAAAGCTTATGGTTTAGCAGCTTTACGTATCGGTTATGGTGTTGGGAATGCGGAGTTTGTATCAAGCATTGATCCTGTTCGCCCTCCTTTTAATAACAATTCTTTTGCTCATTGTGCGGCTATCGCTGCTCTTGAGGATCAAGCATTTATCGATGAATGCGTGGAAAAGAATACAGAAGGAATGAAGCAGTTTGAACAATTTTGTCAGAAGCATGAGCTTTATTATTACCCTTCACAAACGAACTTCATTTTAATTGATTTTAAACAACCTGGAAATCATGTATTTGATTTTCTACTAAGAAAAGGGTTTATTGTTCGCTCAGGTAAGGCATTAGGATTTCCGACATGCGTTCGCATAACTATTGGCAAAAAAGAAGACAACGAAGAGTTGTTTACGTATTTAGAAGAATTAGTAAACCATACAACCGTTCAATAAAAGATGCTTAAGGAATCCGTCTTTCACATGGATGAGAGGCGGCTTTTTGAAAAAATAAAACTAAAAAAGGCTTTTATCAAGGAAAATGTAAGTAGATTCTCAGGTGACATAGGCTTCGTACATTACACGAAATTCCTGAAACGCTACGCACGTCGGCATTAAGAAAACTGCTACACAGTCTTCTTAGTGGCATGAAAGCATGTTTAGCATTTTGATTAGAAAGGAGAAAGGGATGGAGCGAACAGCTTTTATCATTGGATTAGGATTAATAGGTGGCTCCATAGCGTTAGCCATTCGCTCAGAGCACCATGTTCGAATAACAGGATACGATATTTCAGATGAACAACAGAAAATGGCACTATCTTTAAAAGTAATTGATGAAGTAGCACCATCTATTGAAGAAGGGGTGAAGAATGCTGACTTAATAGTGCTAGCTACCCCCGTATTAAAAACAGAAGAATTAATTAAAAAGCTATGTCATTTAGACCTTAAGCCGGGCGCATTGATTACTGATGTTGGAAGCACGAAAAAGAAAATTGTTGAAACAGCATCTTGTTTAGGAGAAAAGGATGTCGTCTTTATCGGTGGTCACCCTATGGCAGGTTCGCATAAAAGTGGAGTAGAAGCAGCTCGAGTGCACTTGTTTGAAAATGCTTTTTATATTTTTACTCCTGTTAATAAATCAGATACTAGGCACATTATTCAATTACAAAATTGGCTTAAAGGAACAAAAGCTACATTCTTAGAGTTAACTCCTGACGATCATGATCGGTTTGCTGGAGCAATTAGTCACTTTCCGCATATTGTTGCAGCCTCACTAGTTCACCAATTGGCCAATTTAGATGGTGATGATCGACTCGTTTCACAATTGGCAGCAGGGGGATTTCGAGATATAACAAGAATCGCATCTTCAAGCCCGACAATGTGGAGAGACATTTTATTACATAATAAGGAAAGCCTTTTAACATTATTAGATGAATGGTTAGTAGAAATGGAAGAAGTTCGAAATATGCTAGAACATGAAAATGCAGAAGCGATTTTCCATTACTTTCAAACCGCTAAAGCATTTCGTGAAGGACTACCTCCTCGTGAAAAAGGAGCCATTCCATCGTTTTATGATTTATTTGTCGATATTCCTGATCACCCAGGTGTGATATCAGATGTCACAGGTATTCTTGCTGAGCACGATATTAGTTTAACAAATATTCGTATTTTAGAAACTCGAGAAGATATAATGGGTGTGTTAAGCATTAGTTTTAGATCAGAAGAAGATAGACAACGTGCGAAAATACATTTAGAGAATGAAATGTATGAAACATATATATTATAAGGAGGGACATACATGGCTAAAGTAAGTGTGAATCAAGTGAGGAATGGATTAAATGGTACCATTCATGTTCCAGGAGATAAATCAATCTCTCATCGAGCCGTCATGTTTGGGGCTATTGCAAATGGGAAGACAACGGTGGAAGGATTTTTGCCAGGAGAAGATTGTTTAAGTACAATTAGCTGCTTTCGTAAATTAGGGGTAACTATTGAACAAGAAAATGAACGAGTGACGATCGAAGGAACCGGGTGGGAAGGCTTAGAAGAGCCTAGTGAAATTTTAGATGTAGGTAATTCAGGTACAACGACTCGTCTTATGTTAGGAATTCTAGCAACACGCCCTTTCCATTCTGTTGTCATTGGCGATGATTCTATTGCGAAAAGACCAATGGCAAGAGTGACTAATCCATTACGAGAAATGGGTTCAACGATTGATGGAAGAGATGAAGGGAACTTCACACCATTATCGATTCGAGGTGGAGCTACAACGGCTATTCAATTTCAATCTAAAGTTGCCAGTGCTCAAGTGAAATCAGCCATTCTATTAGCTGGTCTACAAAGTGATGGGGTAACCTCTGTTAACGAGCCTGCATTATCCCGTGATCATACAGAGCGAATGTTAGAGGCATTTGGTGTTGAAGTTCAGAGAGATGGTCTAACCGTTTCCGTTGAAGGAGGACAATCATTACAAGCTCAACATATTATCGTTCCAGGAGATATTTCTTCCGCGGCATTTTTCCTTGTTGCAGGGGCGATTGTTCCTAATAGTCAAATTACGTTACAAGGAGTTGGCATGAATCCAACTCGTTCAGGAATTATTGATGTTCTACAGCAAATGGGTGCTGAATTAACTATTGAAAATGAGCGAAACGCGGGTGGAGAACCTGTTGCTGATTTAACCATTTCAACCTCTAAATTAAAAGGAATTGATATCGGAGGTCCACTAATTCCACGATTAATTGATGAGATCCCTATCATTGCTGTATTAGCTACTCAGGCACAAGGAAAGACGATTATTCGTGATGCAGAGGAATTAAAAGTAAAGGAAACAAACCGTATTGATACAGTGGTTAGTGAGTTAACGAAAGCAGGAGCTAAAATTACCGCAACCGAAGATGGAATGGTGATAGAAGGACAAGAAAGACTTCATGGCGCTAATGTTAATAGTTATGGTGATCATCGAATCGGGATGGCAATGGCTGTCGCCGGACTTATTGCACAAGGAACGATGGTAATTGAAAGAAGTGAGGCGATTGCTGTTTCTTATCCTACTTTTTTTGAACATATTCAGCTATTACAAGGATAATAGAATAAGATGCATTTATTTGGATGGTTACTTAAAGATAATCTTTATCTCCTAAGAAAAAAACGGCTACCTCTGTAAAAGCAGGGGAGCCGTTTTAATTTGCAAAAAAAAAGCCCTCGTATTCGCAAGCTAGTAAGCGTTTACAAATACGAGGAAAATAAGCTAAGTTGTATGGATAGGAGTGGAGAGAAACCATACGCTTAATTAAAGTATACTTCTTTTTTATAAAAAGTCAACCATAATTAGAAAAAAATTAATTATCTTTTTGTCCTCATAGTGTATTCATTTATGTTTCAACGTTCTTATTTTTCATGTACATTCATAGCTTGTCTAGTAGAAGAAACTGTAAGGAGGTATAAGGATGTACTTACTAGACAAAGTGATAAAGGTTGATGAAAAGAGAGTTAAAGATCGCTGTTTTATTGTTGAAGAAGGTCGCGTACGCTATGCCACTACTACTTTTAAGCAATGGAATAAGAAAAGAGTTAGTATGAACGGGACCGTTCTATGTAATGGACGTGTTTGCTTTGATGATTCATTATTACAAGAAGGAGGAGACGATACACTCTACGAACGACAAAAGCTACTTATAAAGGATGGCTGTACGACAGTCGCAATAGCTCCACATGTAAAATACGAAAGCGAGCTTTCAAATGTCTATCACATATGGAATGTCTATTTTAAAAAAAGCATAATGGATTATGTTATTGGACTTACGATTCCTGCGTATTTAGTTAGAATGAGCTTTATTCGTAAGTGTCAAAACATGTTCATTCCTTTTTTAAAAGTGGAGCTAGAGAAAGAAGAGGATATTCACTCTATTAAATGGACACATATTTCTCATACACTATTACATTACCCTTTGACGGTCATTCCTATCTTTAAAGCTTCAACTAAACGTGCAAAGTCACTTGAGGTTATTTGGAGGAAATATTGTTTAAATTATGGTATTCATACTGACCTAGAAGCCCAGTATAGTCAGAGAATAAATAAGCCATTGTTACAAAAGATCGGTTTGTTTCCACAAAAAGGAACTCTTATTGCAGGGAGTGATCTTGATTATATAGCATACGTTGATCGAAAAAGAAAAAAACGTTATGAACAAAGAAAGCATACAGGTGATGATATAGAACGTTATAAGCACGAGGAACCAGATTTAGTTGTATTAAGAGGTCGAATTCTAAAGGTATTAAATGAATTTGATCTGAAGCCCGGTTATGGTCGACCTATTCAAATTATTCGTCCTGGACGATTTTTGTCAATGAATGATTTAATGGAGCAAGATAATCAAGTATATCGTTGGTCATAATAAGGGGAACCTATTTTGTTAAAAGGTTTAGCATAATAGGTTCCTTTTTTAAAAGGTGAAAATTTATAAAATTCTTAATCTTTTAATCAAGATACCTTTAAGTGGATTCGCAGAGTCGTCAGCTACTCTTATAAGAAAAGGCTGCTACGTTTGGTAACAAAAAATGTAAAAGTCAACTTTTCCAGTGACCTTCTGTAGCGCGGATTCTCCTATAGAAGAGGACATTCTTTCTTCTTTGCACAAAAAATGATACGATATCGTTATCCTTGTGAGAGAAGGAGGCTTACAAAAGTGTTCGAAGCATTAGACGTTATTATTCAAAAAATAGAATCGGGCAAGGTCGATGAAGGTTTAAATGAAATAGAATTATTACTTAAAGGAGCAGATCACCAAACAAAATACGAAATTGCTCAAGTTTATCAAGAATTAGGTCACGTCCAAAAGTCAAAAGAAGTAATTGATGAATTGTTAATGCTGTATCCTGATGAAGGTGAACTGTATACATTTGCTGCAGAATTATTAATTGATCTTGATCAAGAAGATGAAGCCATTGAAATGTTAAATGAAATTAAAGAGAGTGACCCTGCCTATCTACAAGCACAATTACTTTTAGCTGATTTGTACCAGTTACAATCATTAGATGAGGTCGCTGAACAAAAGCTGTTAAATGCGATGAAAAAAGCTCCTGATGAACCGATCATCTCATATGGCTTAGGAGAATTTTACTTATCACGAGGTGATTATTTTAAAAGCATTCCTCATTTAAAAAAAGCCGTTCATGCTAACGAGGCAATACCTGATGTGTATTTAGAGTTGATGTTAGCTGAAGCCTACAGTGCTACTGGGCAATTTGAAGATGCCATTCATTATTATCAAATTGGTATAAAAAAGAATATGAACGCAGATGCTTTATTTGGATATGGTTTCACAGCTTATCAAATGGGGGATATGGTACTTGCTATTGAACAGTTCGAAACACTTAAGACGTTAGATCCTGACTACTCTTCCGTTTATGCTTATTTAGCAAAGGCTTACGAATCAGAAGAAAGAATTGATGAAGCATTAGATACGTTAAAAGCAGGAATGAGTGTAGACCAATATCATGAATCCTTATATATTCAAGCTGCGAAGCTTTCCTTCAAGAAAAATGTTGAAGTGGACGGAGAGTACTATTTACAAAAAGTGATTGCTTTGAACCCTTCAAATGTTGAAGCCGTACATACATTGTCTGCATACTATAAACATCAAGATTTACATGATGAGCTACTGGATTTAATGAATCATATGAAAGATTATGGCGAAGATGATGTGATGTACAAATGGTATGAGGCATCTGCTTTACGTGAATTAGATGAATATGAAAAGGCAGAAATATTATACAAAGAAATAGCGGAATACTATGTCCAAGATATTGATTTCCTCGAAGAATATGGCCGATTTTTACTCGAGTACGGTAGGAGAGTAAAAGCGAGGGAGATTTTTGAACGTCTTTTAGCACTGAAACCAGAACGATATGATATTGTGGAGTTACTAGAAAATCTTTTAAGTGAAGAATAACGATTGAGTAAATGAATTCATACATCATTACTTCGCAAGGAGGACGAAATGGGTCATATGATATCAATTAGTGAGAAGAAGGAGTTTCTTAAACAATTCTTAGCGGAATTCGAATTGAAACGTCGGGAATGTACATGGTTATTAAATTTTTTAATGTCTGATGATGATTTAATGAAGTATGTTCATTTTGTTGAAAAAGCTGCCCACACTCCAAAAGGGCTTATTATATCTGCAAAAGGAGTGGATCACCTACCTTTTTCTTTTCACAAGCAACATCATGTGACAACTGATACTGAAAAGGCCTTTCATGATATTCGCTTAAACCAATCCGAAGATGTATATATAGAACTTCACTTTCGAGGAGCAAATCGATACTCACCTTTTTTAACTGTACTTGAAGAAAATCCATATGTTCCTGACGATGTAGAATTAACAAAAGCGTATGATAAGGCGGCAACGTTTATTTTGCAGCGATCATTAATCTCATATCGAAGAGAGCGATTAACAAGAGAGATAGATCACGCACTGGATAAAAAAGATCAAGATCGATTCAAAATGTTATTAATGGAATTAAAAAAGCTTGATGAAGAAAAGGAAAAAAAGTAAACGCTTATGTTTTTTGCATAGCAAATTGCTGTGCTTTTTTCTTGTAGAATTCACTTAAGCGCCTATTCTCTAGATCTAGTATCAAATGTAAATGAGGTGATGAAATGAAATGGAATGCAAATGATATGGATACTTATTTACAAGCGAGGGAATATATAGATACAGCTATTATTTCCTTAGTCCCAATTTCTTGGGGAACTGAAGTAAAAGGAACGGTTTCTATGGGAGAATTCATTTCGATTATATCTCACGAGCTAGAAAAGCAGTTCCATGGGAGGGTTGTATTATTTCCAGCATTTACATACTTAACAACTGAACCCAATGAACAATGTTTACATCGATTGCAACATTGGGAAGACAAACTTCTCAAAGAAGGCTTTAAACATGTTGTCTACTTAACTTCAGATGGACAGTGGCGTCAAGTGGAAGGAGGTTTACAAGGTCTGCATATTTGGTTACCGTCTATTCCTTTGGAGCATCTTGATAGCGAAAATCGCAAACGTGTCATTCACGATCAGATGAAACAATTGATCCCAATTGTGACAAACAGATGGCAATCAAGGACGTGAAAAAAGTTTGCCGAATTTGTGCCGAAAGCTAGAAGTTGTTGCACATTCATGTCTGTTGTATTATCATGAGTATGTCCTAGTATAATATGTGCTTATTTACGCCCGTTTTTGGGTTGACTTTACTTGTGCAAGGGGGGAAAATGAGTGAGCGAAAAAGACCACAAAGTATCACGGAGACAATTTCTTACGTATACACTTACGGGTGTTGGCGGATTCATGGCTGCTGGTATGCTAATGCCAATGGCACGCTTTGCCCTAGACCCAGCTTTGAGAGCCGGAGCGGAATCTGAATTTTTATACGTATGCGATGTAGATCAACTGACCGAAGATCCACAAGTATTTCCATTCAGTTTCGATCAAGTTGATGCATGGTATGAATCTGAGGTATCACGAGACGTTTACGTTTATATACGTGATAATGAAGTAACAGCATTGTCTGCCATTTGTACTCATCTAGGCTGTACCGTTGCTTATGACGGGAATGATGACTTTCCGGAGCAATTCTTCTGTCCATGTCACTTCGGGCGATTTGATAAGGATGGGCATAATATTCCTGGTACTCCGCCAAGACGACCACTTGACGCTTATGAAGTCAAGGTAGAGGATGGAAAAGTTTATTTAGGTTCAATTTATCAACGAACATAGGGAGGGGCGAAATCAATGCTTCAAAAAATTTATGACTACGTTGATGAGCGTCTAGATATTACGCCGATGTGGCGTGATATTGCTGACCATGAAGTTCCTGAGCATGTTAACCCTGCTCACCACTTCTCTGCGTTCGTATACTGTTTTGGCGGACTAACGTTCTTTATTACAGTTATTCAAATCTTATCTGGTATGTTTCTAACGATGTACTACGCACCAGATATTATTAACGCTTATCAATCTGTAGCTTTTCTACAAAATGAAGTAGCCTTCGGTGTGATCGTTCGTGGGATGCACCACTGGGGCGCAAGCTTAGTTATTGTTATGATGTTTTTACACACGTTACGTGTCTTCTTTACAGGTTCATATAAGAAGCCGCGTGAATTGAACTGGGTTGTCGGTGTCCTCATTTTCTTTGTTATGCTTGCTTTAGGTGTAACAGGTTACTTATTACCTTGGGATATGAAAGCGTATTTTGCAACAGCGGTTGTACTTGAGATCGCTGAAAGTGTGCCGGTTATTGGTGGATTTGCAAGAGCGTTGCTGGCAGGTGGAGATATTATTGGTGCAGCAACATTAACGCGATTCTTTGCGATTCATGTATTCTTCTTACCTGGTGCGTTGTTAGGCCTACTTGCAGCTCACTTCTACATGATTCGAAAACAAGGTATTTCAGGACCATTGTAAAACTAAAGTGATGCGAACTTAGTAAAGGAGGGAATAAAGATGGAACGTGGGAAAGGATTACAGTTTGTCGGTGATTCACGCGTAAAGGCAAATAACCGTAAACCTAACATACCAAAAGATTATTCAGAGTATCCAGGGAAGACAGAAGCGTTCTGGCCTAACTTCCTTTTAAAGGAATGGCTCGTAGGTGCCGTTTTCTTAATGGGCTTCCTTTGTTTAACGGTTGCACATCCTGCTCCGTTAGAGCGAATGGCAGACCCGAATGATACAGGCTACATACCGTTACCTGACTGGTATTTCTTATTCTTGTATCAATTATTAAAATATCAATTTGCATCTGGTGACTATAATGTGATCGGTGTAATCGTTATTCCAGGTTTAGCTTTTGGAGCGTTACTACTTGCTCCTTGGCTAGATACAGGCAAAGAAAGACGTCCAATTAAACGTCCAATTGCTACTTCTATGATGATTCTTTCATTTATTGCAGTTGCTTATTTAACTTGGGAATCTGTTGCTCAACATGATTGGGAAGCTGCTGCTGAGCAAGGTATGATTGTAGAAGAGGTAGAAATTAATATGGAAGCACAAGGTTATGAAATTTATTCAGTCCAGACGAGCTGTATCGGTTGTCATGGTGACAATTTAGCTGGTGTTCCAGGTGTTGGGCCTTCATTGATTGACTCCGAATTAACTGTTGAAGAAACGATTGAAGTCATTATCAATGGTATTGACGGTACAGCAATGCCAGGTGGAGCATTCGAAGGGACAGACGAAGAACTAGAAATCCTTGCTGAATATATCGTTGCTGACGGTCAACCAGAAGAATAGACATTACTCGTGTAACAAGTGCCCTAAAAGGTAGGATTTTATCTTTTAGGGCACTTTCTTCATAAATAACAATGACTATTTGTGTGAATCATACATAAAGGTAGGGAAAGTATATGTTAAAAGAAAGAATACTTCCCCTTTTTGGGGACGTGAGAATTCTTTTTCTTTTATTAATGATTAATGTTTTAGGGACGATTTATGGTTACATTTGGTATGGTGATCAATTAGCTCAAACACCAACTCATTTTATATTGTTTGTACCAGACAGTCCAACTGCGAGTTTATTTTTTGTCTTTGTATTAGTGGCACTCATTTATAAAAAACAAATACCACTTATTGAGGCATTTGCAGCTGTTACATTAATTAAGTACGGGATATGGGCGGTGGCCATGAACATCGGCGCTGGTTTAGTTGGTGATCCTTTAAATTGGAAAAATTATATGCTGATTGCTTCTCATGCTGGAATGGCCTTACAAGCAATTCTTTACTCCCCATATTTCCGCATTAAAACGTGGCATTTATTAATCGTTGCGATTTGGACTTTGATGAATGATTACATCGATTATGTATTTATGATGCACCCTTGGGTATCAAGAGGCTTAAATCCTTATATTGGACAGATAGGTTTTTTTACGTTAGGACTTAGCCTATTCTCCATTCTAGCTGTTTACTTATTAGCTGTTAGAAAGAACCGTTTTATGCTTACTCGATAATAACCTTCTTTTTTTGGTCTACTCTTGTCCACAAATTCATAGGATGAGAGTAGAAAAAGGAGGGACAAGGATGCGACAAATACTCATCGCTATCATAACGATTTCTTTAATCATTCCAGTAACGGCTTATGCTGATGACTCTCCATCACAACATACTTGGAAGCAATTAAATCATATGTCCGATCAAATTCTTCAATTAACGAAACAAGAAAAATTCGCTGAATCAAAGCAATTAATGAACCATTTTTCTAATTCATTTCTGGAAATTGATTTTCGTGAAGAAGGTATTACAATGAGTTCTTTACGAGCTGTAATTTTAGCATTTGAAAAAGCCGAGCAATCATTAACAGCGACTGATCTATTATTGGAAGATCGAATTAGGGCAGTGACATCCTTTCGATTAGCTGTAGATGCTTTAACAAGTGAATTTCACCCCCTATGGCTACAGACGGAAGAGGTTGTTATGCAAGCATTAACGGAAATGGAAGCATCAATAGTCGAAAACGATGAACAAGCTTTCCAAGTCCGTTTAAATCAACTATTAAATCAATATGAGATGATACGCCCAGCTTTATATATAGACACAGAACCACAACAGTTGCAACGTATAGATGCTCAAATAGCTTATTTAGATCGAATGAGGATAGAAAGCACAAATAATGATCAGCTCGCAGACCATATGGAGTTGATGAAAGAAGAGTGGGAGCAATTATATAAAAGAATGAAGGAGGATAATACGGACCCTTCATTTTGGTGGGTTATCTTTACAATTGGAAGTATGATTACTGGTTCATTAACGTATGTAGGTTGGAAAAAGTATCGAGCGGAAAAACGTAAAGTTCGTTTAAAAGAATAATGGTCTTGAAGGAGTATTTATAATATATTCAATAAAGTGACAAATTCATGACCATTTTCGAAAACGAGAGCAAATGTTTGACTTTATTTGATGTTCTCATTAAACTATAAGAAAATAATCAACATAAGAGGTGACTATACATGGGTTTAACAACTTTTATCATTTATTTTGCACTCCTCTTAATTATTCCACTTTGGGCACAGTCAAGAGTGAAAAGTACTTACAGGAAATATTCACAAGTGCCCTCATCATCAGGGTTAACAGGAGCGCAAGTAGCACGAAAAATTTTAGATGATAATGGTTTGTATAATGTAAGTGTAGAAGAAGTAAAAGGAACATTAACGGATCACTATGATCCGCGTTCAAAAGCTGTGCGTTTGTCTACAAATAATTTTCACGGGCATTCGGTAGCCGGAGCTGCGGTTGCTGCTCATGAAGTAGGACACGCTATTCAAGACCAAGAGGAATATGCTTTCTTACGATTTAGACATGCATTAGTACCTGTTGCAAGCTTTGGCTCTAATGCTGCGTTTTTTTTCATTTTAGGTGGTATTTTGCTACAAACCCAAGGGTTAATATTGTTTGGAATTATCGCGATGGCTGCGGCGGTTTTATTCCAGCTTGTTACCCTTCCAGTAGAGTTTAATGCGAGCAATCGCGCAATGGAACAAATTGTTTCAGCTGGTGTCATTCGTAATGATGAAGAACGTGAAACGAAGAAAGTGTTAAATGCTGCTGCTCTCACATATGTAGCTGCAGCGGTCGTTGCTTTACTAGAGTTGGTACGGTTTGTTTTAATGTATTTAGGAATGAATGGTGACGATTAATTAAAAAAGACGGTAAGGGCACTGAAAAAGTTTTGTTTTTAACTTTTTCAGTGCCCTTCAAACTATCGTCCTTTTTTTGTTTTACAGGAAATAAGTTGTTTGACGTATGAGAGGGCGTTTTTGTTCATCCAGCGTCCCCCCGCGCCAATTACATCTTGAACATCGTTGACTGTTACAAAGGCATGTGAATTAATTTTTTCGACTAATGTTTTCAAACGAATGAGCTCATTATGCCCACGATACAAGCAATACCTTTAAATCCATCATCTACTAATTAGTTTTCCATGTTAAAATATACAAGACTGAAAGATAAACAGCTGAACCAAGAATCATATAGATGATTCATTTTATATATGTACTATACCTTCATTCTTTTGTTCTTCCTAGCCTAACTATTGATGTAGATTTGTTATAGTATGATATAGAAAAGCAATAACGTCATATCAAATTTCTAATTTCTATTTGTCAAATTAAGAACAATTCGCTAACATGTAGAAAGGAGGAATGTGAGAGTATGGATAAATCAATGAAGCAAATGCAAAAAGAAGTTGATCAATTTATTGGACAGTTCAAAGAAGGCTATTTCTCACCATTAGCGATGCTCGCACGTATGACAGAAGAAGTAGGTGAGCTTGCTCGTGAGGTTAATCACTACTATGGTGAAAAGCAAAAAAAAGAAACAGAAGATGAAAAATCATTAGAACAAGAATTGGGTGATCTATTGTTTGTTCTTATTTGTTTCGCCAATTCCTTACATATTGATTTAGATGAAGCGTTTGATCTTGTGATGAAAAAATTTCAAGAACGAGATCAAAATCGCTGGACAAGATTTGATGAAGAGGGTGCTTTAGATGGAGAAGACCGTTAATATTGTTATTGCAGGACCAAGAGGTAATATGGGAAGAGAGGCCGTCAAGCTTGTAGAAAATACGGCAACATTTAATCTTGTTGCAGTAGTTGACTCGAAGCATGAAGGGAAAAAACTATCTGATTTAGACAACTTTCCCACTGTCCATGTCCCAATTTTTATAAATATGGAAACATGTTTTCAAGAGCATGATGTCGATGTGCTAATCGATTTAACCGCACCACAATTTGGTAAGAAGCATATGGAGATTGCTTTTCAATATGGAGTAAGTCCTGTAGTTGGTACAACTGGATTCACAGAAGAAGATATCGTTGAACTTCGTCAATTAGCAGAAACAAAAGGAATAGGTGCAATAATAGCTCCAAACTTTGCAATTGGTGCTATACTAATGATGAAGTTCTCACAGCTAGCAGCTAAATATATGGCGGATGTCGAGATTATCGAACGACATCATGATCGTAAGCTAGATGCACCGTCTGGTACAGCGTTGAAAACGGCTCAGCTTATTTCAGAGGTGAGAGATGAAAAGAAGCAAGGTCATGAAGACGAAACAGAAGAATTAGCTGGTGCAAGAGGTGGAGACATTGAAGGGATGAGAATACATAGTGTACGTCTGCCAGGGTTAGTTGCACATCAAGAAGTGATATTTGGAGGAGAAGGACAAACGTTAACGATACGACATGATTCTATTAACCGTGCATCTTTCATGCCTGGTGTGAAATTAGCGGTTGAAACTGTACTAAAGATTGATACGCTTGTATATGGTTTAGAACAGATCATTGAATAAAGGGGAGAGAAACCGGATGAGAATTGCTTTGATTGCTCACGACAAGAAGAAAGATGATATGGTTCAATTTGCAGTTGCTTATAAATTAATTCTTTCAGAACATGATCTTTTTGCTACTGGTACAACAGGAACAAGAATCATGGAAGCCACTGGATTGCCTGTTACTCGTTTTAAATCAGGCCCACTAGGTGGAGACCAGCAAATTGGCGCGCTAGTGGCTGAAAATAAATTTGATCTTATTTTATTCTTCCGTGATCCACTAACAGCTCAACCACATGAGCCTGACGTGACTGCTTTAGTAAGGCTCTGTGATTTGCAAAATGTCCCGCTTGCCACAAATCTAGGGACAGCTGAAGTACTAATTAAAGGCCTTGAACGGGGCGATCTCCTTTGGAGAGAGGAATAGGCAAACGATTATGACTCAATTAGATTTATTAGCGTTCGGAGCCCATCCTGATGATATTGAAATTGGGATGGGAGGGACGTTAGCTAAATATGCGAAGGCTGGATATAAAGTTGGAATTTGTAACTTAACATATGCGGAGCTATCTTCAAATGGAACCGTTCAAATAAGACAAGATGAAGCAGAAAGAGCAAGTAGACAATTAGGGGTATGTAAGCGAATACAGCTTTCTTTTCGCGATCGTGGATTGAAATATATAAACGAGGAGGATTTAGGTAAAGTTGTTTCACTCATACGTCAATTTCAACCGAAAGTGATATTTGCTCCATTTGAAATCGATCGCCATCCAGATCACGGTGAGTGTAGTCGAATTATTAATGAAGCTTATTTTAATGCGGGTATTCGACAATACCATTGCTATGAAAACAGAGAGGCTTATCGACCTGATGATCTATTTTATTATTTTATAAATGGCTATGAACGTCCAAACTTTGTCATTGATATTACAAATGAAAAGAAGTTAAAAAGGCAGGCACTTCTTTCATATGAAAGTCAATTTACAATGAAAAATAATTCAATTCAAACACCGCTTACAAATGATTATATTACTGCGGTTGAAGCAAGAGATCAATTATTTGGAAAGGAAGTCGGTGTTCATGCAGCAGAAGGCTTTATGACACCTAAGCCCCTTATCATAGATCAATTGCTCGTTGAAAGGGGAGCGAATTAATGAAATTACGTATCGGAATCAGTTGCTATCCAACTGTAGGAGGTTCTGGCGTATTAGCTACTGAGCTAGGTAAACTATTAGCTGAAAGAGGTCATGAGGTTCATTTTATCACATCAAGTGTCCCCTTTCGCCTTGATCGTGTGTACCCTAATATTTATTACCATGAAGTTGATGTAAATCAATATTCTGTGTTTCAATATCCACCTTATGATTTAACATTAGCAAGTAAAATGGCCGAAGTTGCAAAACGAAATCAATTAGACCTCATCCATGTACATTATGCCGTACCTCATGCTATTTGCGCGATACTAGCTAAGCAAATGATCGATAATAAGTTAAAAATTATGACGACCTTACACGGTACAGATATTACCGTATTAGGCTATGACCCATCTTTAAGAGAAATTATTAGATTTGCGATAGATAAGTCTGATTGCGTAACAGCTGTGTCGAACAATTTAGTTGAACAAACGAAAGACTTAGTTCGAACAAATAAGGAAATTGAAACCGTTTATAATTTTATCGATGAGCGAGTTTATACGAAAAAAGAGGTTGAGCATTTAAGAAAACATTACGAGTTAAGTCACGATGAAAAAGTTCTTATTCATATTTCTAACTTCAGACCTGTCAAACGTGTATGTGATGTTGTTAAAAGCTTTGCTGGAATTCAAGCTAAAGTAAAATCAACCCTTCTTTTAATTGGAAACGGTCCTGATTTACCAGTTGTGAGGCAGCTTGTAAAACAATTAGGGATTGAAGATCGAGTTCAATTTCTTGGTAATCAAAAGCATATTGCTGAATTACTATCAATGAGTGATTTAATGTTATTATTGAGTGAAAAAGAAAGTTTTGGCTTAGTAGCATTGGAAGCTATGGCCTGTGGAGTTCCCGTTATTGGAAGTGACGCTGGAGGCATACCAGAAGTCATTGTTGATGGCGAAACTGGTTATGTTTGTCCAGTTGGTGAAATAGATTGTGTTGTAGAGAAAGCCGTTTCGTTATTGACAAATGATAATCAATATAACCGCTTTTCAAGCAATAGTGTGAAACGAGTTCATCAAGTTTTTCATTCTGAAAGAGTCGTTAGTCATTATGAGCAATTATACAATGAAATGTTAAAAAATTGAAATGAGTGATTAGGTTATGATGGACAATCCATTCTTTAGAAAGGCGAAACAGCTATTACAACGCTTAAGTCATAATGGCTTCGAAGCATATATTGTCGGTGGAGCTGTCCGTGATTATTTATTAAAGAAAAATTGTTCTGATATCGACATTGTTACTAGTGCAACACCTGAGCAAATACAACAATTATACCCACAATCATTTCAGATGAATACGGCTCATCAAACGGTTATTGTTCGAGTAGACTCTCTAAATTATGAAATGACGACAATGCGTGGTTGTTCAATTGAAGAAGATTTAAGTAAAAGAGACTTAACAATCAATAGTATGGCCATGGATGCTACTGGAAAGATTATTGATCCATGCAAAGGTCAGGTTGATTTAAAGAATCAACTGCTACGTTCATACTATCCAGAAATACGAATCGAGGAAGACCCGCTTAGGTTATTAAGAATAGCTCGTTTTATGAGTCAACTAGGCTATCAAATTGATCAAGCATTGGAGCAGGCTGTGTATGCACATGCTCCGATGCTTCGTTTTGTTGCTACAGAACGTTTTGCGAAAGAATGGTTAAAAACGCTGCAAGGGCCACATGTGCTCGTTGCATTACAGTTGATTCAATCATCCAAATTATATCGGTATATGACGGGCTTTCATTTAACAAAAGATCAACTTGAACACCTAATGTCACTACCACTAAGTCAAAAGGAATCTGACATCTTAACATGGTCGACATTTTCATTAGTGCATCACCCACCTTCTTCTTCGTATTTACGAAAACTAGCCGTTTCATCTGAAGTGAGACGGCAAGTAAAGGTACGGTTAGAGTGGTATGAAAAAAGAAAAACAGAAAGGTGGAATCCTACCTCACTTTTTGATGCAACGCTTTCCGTAGTTCTTGATGTTGAAACATTAAGAAAAAAAATGCAATTGCCTACTATGAGTGGGGAGGGTTTAGAAAAGACATGGGAATCATTACCGATCCATAGACGAAGTGAACTAGCAATAAACGGGCATGATTTGATGAAAAATGGTAGAAGTCCAGGAAGATGGATCAATGACGCTTTACGACAAGCAGAGTTAGCTGTTATAAATAGAAAGTGTATAAATGAAAAGAGCCAACTATTAAAGTGGCTAGAAGGGAGAATGTTCATTTGAAGGAAGCGCTTATAAAATTATTAGAAGAAAAACAAGGTCAGTTCGTCTCAGGTGAACTTATTAGTCGCTTATTAGGTTGTTCTAGAACCGCTATTTGGAAACATATAGATAGTTTGCGAAAAAGCGGATATGAAGTTGAATCGGCTCCAAGAAAAGGATATCGTTTAGTCCAAAGAGGGGAACAAATCCAGCCTCATGATATAAAGCTGAATTTAACGACAGATACATTTGCTAAAGAACAAACCTATCTCTCTACAACTGTATCCACACAGAAAGTGGCTCATGAGCTTTTGCAAAAAGGAGTAAAAGAAGGGCATCTTGTTGTTGCCAATGAGCAAACAAACGGGAAGGGGAGAATGTCACGCGCATGGCACTCTCCTGCAGGTACAAGCGTTTCAATGAGTCTTATCTTGAAGCCTAACCTACCACCACAAAGAACGCCACAGCTTACATTGCTAACAGCTGTAGCCATCGTGAGGGCGATTAAACAGTTAACAGGTCTTTCAGCAGACATTAAATGGCCTAATGACGTGTTAGTAAATGGAAAGAAATTAGTCGGAATATTAACTGAGATCCAATCAGAACCTGATCTTGTTCACTCAGTTGTTATCGGAATCGGTATAAATGTTAATCAAACGAAAGACGAATTACGTTTAGATTTAAAAGATAAAACGACATCGTTATTCATTGAAACAGAAAATAAGGTTCATCGTGCCAAGTTAATGGCATATGTATTGAACGAATTGGAGTCATTGTATAAAATCTATATTATGGATGGATTTGAGCAAATAAAATTAATGTGGGAGACTCATTCCATTAGCATCGGTACTCACCTTTATGCTAGAACACCAAATGAAGTTATCTACGGCTTTGCACAAGGCATTACAAGTGAAGGCTTTTTATTAATTGAAGATGAATCAGGTGTCACGCATCAAATTTATTCTGCAGATATCGAATTTTAAAGAATTTTTGTTATACTATTCTCTAAGGGCGGTATTAGTCATAAACTGCACCTATTCGAGATATAAAAAAGTAAAAATCAATCTGCCTTGATCAAGATTGACTGGGACAGAGGAGTAATGGATAAGACTATTTTCGCGAAATAGCTTATTTAAGCATGTATTTGTCCTCTTTCTTTATTTGGAAGTGGATTTTTCGTGTTAATGACAACTCCTCTAACGATTAGAAGGAGGATAATAATGAAGAAAACGACAAGTACGTTTATGAAAATGAAACAAAAGCATGAAAAAATAACGATGATGACAGCGTATGATGCACCAACGGCTCACCTAGTGGAGGAAGCGGAAATGGACATGATTCTCGTTGGAGATTCTCTAGGAATGGTCGTCTTAGGATACGATTCAACGATTCCTGTTACAGTCACTGATATGTTACATCATACAAAAGCCGTTAAAAGAGGTGCCACTCAAACATTTATTGTTACGGATATGCCATATTTATCCTACCATGGAGAATTCCAGCAAACGTTAGAATTAGCTAGAACAATTATGCAACAAGGTGGTTGTGATGCATTAAAGCTAGAAGGAGCTGGAGAAATTGTCGAAACAGTTCGAAAGCTAACAAATGCCGGTATTCCTATTGTTGGGCATTTAGGATTAACTCCACAGTCTGTTGGCGTTCTCGGTGGGTATCGTGTTCAAGGGAAAAGTGCATTAGAAGCAGAGAAGCTGATATCTGATGCAACACAGCTAGAAGAAGCAGGAGCTTTTGCCATTGTCGTTGAGTGCGTACCTGAAGAAGTAGGTAAAGCACTTGCGAACAGATGCCAAATACCGATTATTGGTATCGGAGCTGGAGCAGAAACTGACGGGCAAGTACTGGTTTATCATGACTTAGTTGGCTATGGTTATGGACATGTGCCTAAATTTGTCAAACAATATACGGATATAGCATCACCTATAAATAAAGCTTTAGTACATTATCGACAAGAGGTGAAAGCTGGTCAATTTCCTAATAAACTTCAGAGCTTCAGTATGGAAGAAGATCAAGTACAGGCCTTATATGGAGGAGTAAATGAAAGTTCTAAAGACGATTGATTCACTTAAAAGTGAAATAGAAAATATAAAGAAATCTAATCAAACAATTGGGTTCGTTCCGACAATGGGCTATTTACATGGTGGTCATTTATCATTAATGAAGGAAGCTCGAAAGCAAACCGATCACGTTATTGCTAGCATATTTGTCAACCCCCTTCAATTTGGAGCAAATGAGGATTTAGATCAATATCCAAGGAACTTTGAGCGAGATGAGCTACTCGCGAAAGAAGCTGGGGTTGATATTCTTTTTTGTCCAGAAGTTTCTGAAATGTATCCATATGAAATGCCTATGTCGATCCAAGTACACAAAGGGACCGATGTTCTTTGTGGCCAAAGTAGACCGGGCCACTTTGATGGAGTAGCCACAGTTGTCATGAAATTATTTAATCTCGTTCAGCCATCAAAAGCGTATTTCGGACAAAAAGATGCTCAGCAAGTAGCGATTATCATGAACATGGTTCAAGCTTTTAATGTTCCTGTTGAAATTGTTCAATGTCCGACGATACGCGAAAGTGATGGGTTAGCTCAAAGCTCAAGAAATGTTTATCTTTCAGAAAATGAGCGAGCAGAAGCTTCAATGATATATGATTCACTCAAGCAGGCTTGTAACGCCATAAAAAACGGGGTTCTCAACCGAAAAGAAGTTATAAAACGAGTGAAAGAACACCTTGAAAATGGGACGGGTGAAATCGATTATGTTGATATACTGACCTATCCAGAGCTTGAAATTCAGGAAAAGTTGTCAGGGAAAGTCATTGTAGCTGTCGCTTATCGTTATGAAAATGCACGGTTAATTGACAATAACATCTTTGATATTGAGGAGGAGAATCGACATGTTTAGAACGATGATGAAATCAAAAATACATCGCGCGCGTGTGACAGAAGCTAATTTAAACTATGTTGGTAGTATTACCATTGATGAAGATATTATGGATGCTGTTAACATTTTAGAAAATGAAAAGGTGCAAATTGTGAATAATAATAACGGTGCCAGGTTCGAAACATATGTCATAAAGGGAGAGCGTGGCAGTAAAGTGATGTGTTTAAATGGAGCCGCTGCTCGACTTGTTCAAGAAGGAGACATTATTATTGTCTTGTCATATGCTCTTATGTCCGATGAACAGGCACAAAGTCATGAACCTAACGTGGCCATTATGAATGAAAACAATGAGATCGTTGAAATGTTAGGAACTGAATTAGCATCAACAATACGATAATAGCGCATATTCCCTTCTTCTTCGATAAACACTTAAAATAGATGTTTCGCATGAAGAGGGGGATTTTTATGGATAAAGAACAATTAGTCAATGGAATGGTTCATTCAGACATGAAATGGGATTTACTCCCAAAGGAAAAGCAATTGAAATACGTACAGTTGTTAGAGGAGACAGCAGCTCATTTGTTAGATCAGTGGGTTGAGCTTGATGAGAAAATACATCATTTAAATGAAAAACTGAAATTAGCAGAAGAGTTACCTGCTTACTCCTCAAAAGGGACAACTTATTATTCTCTTAATATGTTTATCGAGGCTGCTGAACAATTAGCTAATGAAGAGGCTAACGGCTACGAAGATGATATACGTAGGCTTTATTTAGGCTATTCGTATTATTTTATTGGCTTGATTGATCAAGCACAAGAAGTCTTTATTTATTTAGTACAGTCTAGTGACCACACACACATTAAGCATTTTTCTTATTTGGGTCAGGCACATATCGCTTTAACTATGAAAAAATTCGATGAAGCCATCGGGAAATTTGAACGAGCAAACTCACTTATTTCTTCGTTAGATGTTGTGTATAATTTAAGTCTCTGTTATTTTTATATGAAACAATATACGCTAGCTAAAGAGTATGCGTTAAGTTATATTGAAATGAATAACAATGAAGAAGGTATGTACTTTGTACTTGGCTGCTGTGATTCATTGCTAGGCAATTATGAACGCTCACTATCTTATTGGTCAGAATGTCTACAAATTAATCCATCACTTCAGATGCTTATTGCCCTTTCCATTGTGTATGAGTGGCATGGATTACATTATGCTGCGATTCATTGCTTAGAATTAGCACAGAAAAGAGAAGAGTATACGTTTCAAGTGTATCATGGACTTGCTTGGAATTATGCCCTTATCGGAGACATTCAACAGTCTCGGAAATTCTTTCACTATTTACTTAAAAAGGAAGATGATGACAAAGAAATACGAAGATCAATTAATTGGCTTTCAAAAGCTTTTCCTGAATTCAACGTACAATGGTTGAATCGATGAAATTGAGGTGTACGTATGTATGATCGTTATGTAGTGATTGACCTTGAAACAACAGGTCATTCAGTCGAAAAAGGTGATCGCATTATTCAAATTGGTGCTGTTGTTTGTTCAAATGATGAAATCATCAAAACTTTTTCAACATTTGTTCAACCTGGATTAGAAATACCACCTTTTATTGAAGAATTAACGGGAATAACAGAAGATGACATTCAAGATGCGCCATCATTTCGTACTGTTATTCCAACCATTTTAGAATTACTTGAAGATTGTTGCTTAGTGGCGCATAACGCTGATTTTGATCGAAGCTTTTTGAAGAAACAAATAGAATTAGAAGGCTATTGTTTTCCGAATGTACCAGTCATAGATACAGTAGAGTTAGCACGGATCTTTTTACCACAGCAAAATAGCTATAAACTAAGCGAATTGGCAGAAGAACTCGGCTATTCTCATGATCGGCCTCACCAGGCTGACAGCGATGCTAGTGTAACGGCTGCTCTCTTTCAAAAAATAATAAAAAGATGCAAAAAGCTTCCAATTTTAACATTGCAACAATTAATTCCATTGATACGAAAGCTTAAAAGTGACGTTGAACCCATTTTATTGGAATGTATCAATCAGAGAAAATTCACTAAACGTAATGAAACAGAATATGATTGTTTCCGCCAGTTAGCCATTAGAAAAGTTGAAAAACAACCTGCATCAAATAATGATACATTTAAGACGTATGAAGACTACATGGTTTCTGATTATACAGAGTTAATGAAAACGGCTTTGAGCCAATTTGAACGCCGTGTAGGACAAGAATTAATGATGCAGGAAGTATATGAATCATTTAATCAAAATGAATATAAACTAATTGAAGCAGGAACTGGAACTGGAAAGTCATTAGCTTACTTACTACCTGCACTTTTCTATGCGAAACAGCACAACCAACCGGTGATCGTAAGTACACAGACGATTCCGCTTCAGGAGCAATTATTTCAGCGTGACTTACCAATATTAAAAAGATTAGTTCCATTTCCTATTCATATTGCTCTTCTGAAAGGTCGTAGTCATTACTTATGTTTACGCAAATTTGAACATAGTTTGTCCGTCGAGCATTCAAACTATGAAATTAACTTAACGAAATGTATGATACTTGTATGGTTAACAGAGACAACAACAGGTGATATTGAGGAGATTATGATTCCAACCGGTGCTAAATCGTTATGGTATGAGATTCAAAGTGATGCCAGTAGCGATATTGGTAAAGCGAACCCTTGGTTTTCAAGGTGCTTCTACCATCGTGCACGAAGACTTGCTCAGGAGGCACAAATCGTTGTCACAAATCATGCGTTATTGTGTACCGATTTAATGCATGAGCAACGAATCTTGCCACAGCATACTCACGTCATATTAGACGAGGCACACCACTTGGAAGAAGTTGCAAGTAATCACCTTGGACAGCGAACAGATTATGTAGCATTCGCTCATATTTTTCAGCGATTGTCGACAGATCAAGAACATAATTGGGTTGAACATTTACGCGCAATCTTCAAGCGAAACGAGCTACCTTTTCGTTCAACTGAGCGAATTCTGACTCTGTTAACGAACATGAAAGAGGATGTGGATGAGTTATTTAGAATTTTATATTCATACATACAGAAGAAAAATCATCTCTCAGCTACAGATGTCGGTCGAAATCGTTATCGTTACTTTAGCTTTAAAGAGGCAGGAGTACAATGGCAAGCTCTGTTAGAATGTTCAATGCGTGTTCATATGGTAGCAAAGGAAATAGCTATCGCTTTTAAGCAACTGATACAACCTTTAGAAAATAATGATCATGAACATTTACATTACTCCGATCAATCTTTTATTACTGAGCTAGAAAAATGGTTTGAAGTCTTACTAAAGGAAGAAGACACTCTTTATCAGTTGTTACTTGAATTTGATCCTACGGTTGTTTATTGGGCAGAAATTGAACCACGAGGAGCTAGGAATGCAACTTATCTTTACAGCAAACCTCTAGATGTATCCGTTGCATTAGCAGATCTTTTTTTTGCAAAGAAAAAAAGTGTTATTTTAACATCAGCTACATTAGCAGTTAATGGATCATTTTCTTATCAAATTAAACGATTAGGACTAGAGGACTTCGCCCCAGAAACGTGTGTGATACCATCTCCCTTTGATTATAATCAACAGGCGCGACTATTAATACCGACTGATATCCCTTCAATTAAAGAAGTGACAACTGACCAATTCTCATATGAAATTGCCAAAAAGCTGTGGCAATTATCTGAGAAGACGAAAGGAAAAACTCTCGTACTATTTACATCCTATGAAATGCTTCGAATTGTATATGACCATATTCGAAAATGGAACAATGACCATTTATTACATATTATCGGTCAAGGAGTCACTTCAGGAAGTCGAGCAAAATTAATGAAAATGTTTAAACAAAGTGATCATGCGATGTTATTTGGAACGAGTAGCTTTTGGGAAGGCATTGATTTGCCCGGAGACGAACTTACAACCGTAGTCATTGTTAGGCTGCCATTTTCTCCACCAGATGACCCACTCATTCAAGCACAATTCGATCAAGTAAAGGAGGAAGGAGGAAATCCATTTATGGATATTTCCTTACCTCAGGCAATCATTCGCTTCAAGCAAGGATTTGGTCGTTTAATTCGTTCCACTTCAGATAGAGGAGCTGTGTTTGTGTTTGATCGCCGTATTACGACGACTCGATATGGCAAGAAATTTATTCTGTCATTACCGAATGTACCTGTTTATGAGGATGAATTTAATCGGTTGTTACATAGTCATGACTCATATTTATAGTCGTTGCTGACCTAAAGTAAAAAGGGGAATCGTATAATGATGACTAAATTAATCAAAAATGCCAAAATCATAACAATGGCAGATTTAGGGATTGTCAATGGTTATGCTTTTATTAAGGAAGGACAGTTCGTCGAAATAAAAGAAGGTATACCTCCTAAACAGCTAGAAGCAACAGCAAATGAAGTGATTGATGCTAATGGAAAATGGATGACACCAGGACTTATTAACACACATGGACATACCGGAATGGCTTTACTTCGTGGACATTCGGATGACTTACCGTTGCATAGATGGTTGAAAGAGAAAATGTGGCCATTTGAAGCAAAGCAAGATTTCGAGGCGATAAAAGCGGGTCGCGAAATGGCTATTGCCGAAATGCTTCTGTCAGGAACGACAACATTTTTAGAAATGTATCACTTGTTTATTGACGAATTTGCAGAACAGCTTTCAGAAATTGGCGTTCGAGCTACATTAATGAGGTCAATGATTGGTCTCTGTTCAAGAGAAGAACAAGAGGAAAAATTGACTGAGGCCGTATCATTAGCAAAAAAATGGCACAATCATGCAGACGGCCGTTTGCAAATGATGCTGGCTCCTCATGCACCTTATACGTGTCCACCGCTATTTATTGAACGAATTGTAGAAGAAGCAAGTTTATTACAACTGCCTGTACATATGCATCTTGCAGAGACTAGTAAAGAAGTCCATGATCACATCGAATCATATGGTGTTCACCCATTTGATCATTTAAAACAATTGGGTGTATTGGATAAAGTCCCGTGGTTATTTGCTCATTGTGTTCATATGAATGAAGAACAAATTGAACAAATGCCAGAGTATGATGTATCTGTCAGTTATAATCCTAAAAGCAACTTAAAATTAGGCTCTGGCTTTGCTCAAATTGCCGAAATGATGAAAAAGGGTGTTAATGTTGCGCTAGGAACAGATAGTGTCGCATCTAATAACACATTGAATTTATTTGAAGAATTGCGTATTGGTGTATTACTACAAAAAGGACTTCATCAAGACCCAACCGTTTTAAAGGCGTTTGAGGCATTTAAAATCGCCACTGTGAATGGTGCTACAGCTCTTTCCTTAAACAAGGTGGGTAAAATACAGATAGGCTACAAGGCTGATTTTATTTTACTTACGAATGAAGAACCACACTTACAGCCGAACGAGCATGTTTATTCTCATTTGATTTATGCGGCTAATGGTTCTGATGTAACTGATGTTTTCGTGCAAGGAAAACAACTCGTGAAAAATCGTCAATTGACCACTCTTGATCAAGAACAAATCATGTATAATGCAAATATGGCCTATCATAGAATTCATCATAGCTAAAAAAGATCAGACTCTAACTGAATCTGACCTCTGCTTAAGGTGTGGGCAAAGCTTCATTTAATGGTAATTATTTGTGAAATGTGAAGGTAATTGTGGTTGTTTAAATGAAATTGGGTAAGCCATTTCCCACTTACGACCTTCACGACAAATTAATGCTATATGATGTTTTTCTGCTTGATATTGCTTAGCTAAAGGGTGATGGAGTTTCTGAAACATGTTTTAACCTCCCTTTTGCTTACTAATAATATAACCGGATAAGGTAAAAATATCGTGCTGAATTTTAACCAATGGAGGTAAGAGAATGGAACAAAAAATGGAAGTATTATCTAAGGTAACCGTTAAACGGACTTCGGATTTATACAAAATTGTTGATTCATTAAATCGTACATTAAAGGAACAGGATTTAATGTTTGGTTTAGCGCTTGATCAAAAAAATGATGATAAAATGGTTTTTACCATTTATCGAACATAGGTGTGACCATGAAAAAGTGGGTCATAACTATTCTTTTAATCGTAATAATCCTTTTAATATCGGGTAGTATATATGCATACACCACCATTCGTGAACCTTTAATGAATCAATTAAATCAGGTAGAAAGATATGTACTCAATCAGCAACTTCTTAACTCGGTTGAAGAAGTGACTTATTTCCATGGACAAGAGGTCGTGTATGTTGCAAAAGGATTGTATGAAGACGAGTTAAAATATGTATGGGTTTCAGAAGATTTCATGTCTGTCCATGAATCAAATGAAGAGGATGGTATCACACAAGACGAAGCCATTGCCATTGTTGAGCAGCATGAACCAATCAATCAGCTACAGGCTATTCGCTTAGGATATGAAAGAAATCGACCTTTGTATGAAATTACCTTTATGGATGAAAATGGACGACAAGCTTATTATTATTTGGATTTTGCCGACGGTTCATTATTGAAACGATATTCTTTAAGGGCAGACTTGTAATGAATTCATACTTGAATTATTGCGAATCAGCTTCTATAGTGTATAGTATATAATGGGAGGGACGAGAACATGAAATTAGCAAAAAGAGTTTCAACGTTAACACCATCTTCAACATTAGCGATTACAGCAAAGGCAAAAGAATTACGAGAACAAGGTCATGATGTAATCGGATTAGGTGCAGGTGAGCCAGATTTTAACACACCACAATACATAATTAATGCAGCGGTCCGATCGATGGAAGAAGGACATACGAAATATACACCTTCAGCAGGTTTACCAGCACTTAAGAATGCAATAATCGGAAAATTTAAAAAAGATCAGCATTTGGAATATTCTGCTGGTAATATTTTAGTTGGTTCTGGTGCTAAACATGTACTTTACACTTTATTTCAAGCGATTTTAGATGAGGGAGATGAAGTCATCATACCAACTCCATATTGGGTAAGTTATCCAGAACAAGTGAAGCTTGCTGGAGGGAAGCCAGTTTATATTGAAGGTCATGAAGACAATGAATTTAAAGTAACCGCTGACCAAATTGAAAAAGCTATTACAAATAAAACAAAAGCGTTTATTTTAAACTCACCTAGCAATCCGACAGGCTCGATGTATGATGAAGAAGAGTTAAAAACAATTGGTGAAGTTTGCTTGAAGCATAACATCCTCATTGTATCTGATGAGATTTATGAAAAGTTAGTATATGACGGTGCGACGCATACGTCGATTGCTCAGTTATCTACTGAATTACAAGAACAAACGATTGTTATTAATGGTGTATCTAAATCACACTCTATGACAGGCTGGCGAATTGGCTATGCGGCAGGTGATACGACTGTTATTAAAGCAATGACCAATTTAGCAAGTCATAGTACATCAAATCCAACAACAAATGCGCAGTATGGAACAATTGCTGCTTATACAGAAGATGATGGCTCAGTTGAAACGATGCGTGCTGCTTTTGAAGAACGACTTAACGGCGTTTATGACAAGCTAACGAAAATACCTGGTGTCTCATGTGTAAAGCCAAAGGGAGCCTTTTATTTATTCCCAAATGTTAGCGAAGCAGCTAAGATGAATGGATTTAATTCAGTTGATGAATGGGTAGCGGCTATTCTTGAAGAAGAGAAAGTAGCACTAGTCCCTGGGTCAGGGTTTGGTGCTCCAAATAATGTTCGCTTATCTTATGCAACATCATTTGAAGCATTAGAAGAAGCGTTAAATCGACTTGAACGATTCATCAACAATCATACGAAATAAATGTGTGTCTAAGTTAATGGTATTTGCTTTTGGTTTGATTCAGAAGGGTAAGAAGAACCTGTTGAATCAAACCTTTTCTTTTTTTGTTTTCACTTTTCTTTTCGAAGGAGAACGGGAATGGTTATAATAAATGTAGATGATTATAATTGGAGGGTATACATTGAAAACAACGATAAAAAAAATAGGGAAATTTTCTAATGAAGAAGTGACAATTGGCGTTTGGTTAGCTAATAAACGTTCAAGTGGTAAAATAGCATTTTTGCAATTACGTGATGGAACTGGATTTATTCAAGGTGTAGTAGTTAAAGCTGAAGTTGGTGAAGAATTATTCCAAAAAGCGAAATCTCTCACACAAGAAAGTTCTTTATATGTTTCTGGAATCGTTCGAGAGGATGACCGAGCACCGTCTGGGTTTGAATTAACCGTAACGTCTATCGATGTTATTCATCAATCAGAGGGCTATCCGATTACTCCGAAAGAGCATGGTACAGAATTTTTAATGGACCATCGCCATTTATGGCTACGTTCGAAACGCCAGCATGCGGTTATGAAAATACGTAATGAAATCATTCGAGCTACGTATGAATTTTTTAATGACAATGGTTTTGTTAAAGTTGATCCTCCAATATTAACTGGAAGTGCACCAGAAGGAACTTCAGAGCTATTTGCGACTAATTATTTTGATGAAGAAGCTTACTTGTCGCAAAGCGGTCAATTGTATATGGAGGCAGCCGCGATGGCGTTGGGTCGCGTATTTTCGTTTGGGCCGACTTTTCGTGCCGAAAAGTCTAAAACTCGAAGACATTTAATCGAATTTTGGATGATTGAACCTGAAATGGCTTTTGTTCAGTTTGAAGAAAATTTAGAAATACAAGAACAGTTTGTATCGATAATTGTTAAATCTGTTTTAGCGAATTGCCAGTTAGAGTTACATGTATTAGGTCGTGATTTAGATAAGCTTGCCAAAGTCCAAGCACCTTTTCCTCGTATAACGTACGATGAAGCCATTTTATTTTTAACGGATAACGGATTTAATGATATTAAATGGGGAGATGACTTTGGTGCTCCTCATGAAACAGCCATTGCCAAACATTATGATCAACCTGTTTTCATTACACATTACCCAACACAATTAAAACCTTTTTATATGCAGCCAGACGCAAACCGTGAAGAGGTTGTACTATGTGCGGATTTAATTGCTCCAGAAGGATATGGGGAAATTATTGGTGGGTCTGAACGTATTCATCAATATGAATTATTAAGAAAAAATATCGAGAAACATCAATTATCAAATGAGGCTTATCATTGGTATTTACAACTACGGCAGTATGGTTCTGTTCCGCATTCTGGTTTTGGATTAGGGCTGGAGAGAACGGTTGCTTGGATTGCTGGTGTAGAGCACGTGCGCGAAACTATCCCTTTCCCACGTTTACTAAATCGACTTTACCCTTAATCATTTCTGCGTTTTTCGAGGCTTGAACAAAAGAGTGTCAGCCTTTTTCAAAGTTCTTTTATAACCTTGAAAAAGTTCGGGGGTCAATGATCTTCAATCTCATGTTATAATAACGTGAAGAGGTGTTTTGCTAATGAACGAAAAAGTATTACAAAAGTGGACGACTCAACGTTATATAACAATGCCTAGTCTATTATTAAAGCATTATAAAGACCTTCATTTAAAAGAAGATGAATTAGTCATTTTGCTGCATATTCAGTCGTTTCTTGATGAAGGGGAACTATTTCCAACTGCAGATTTAATTAGTGAACGAATGAATATATCGTCGTCATTGTGTTCAAATATGGTAGGAAGGTTATTAAAATATCAATTCGTATCCATTGAGAAGCAATGTGATGACAATGGCATTATTTATGAGATGCTAACTTTGGAGCCTTTATGGATAAAGTTAATTGATGTATTAAAAGGCGAACAAATCCAACATTCAGAAATGTCCAAGCAACAGGAAGAAGGACAATTATTTAAGCGATTTGAAGAAGAATTTTCGCGTCCGCTTTCGCCTATTGAAGTGGAAACTTTATCAATGTGGATCGACCAAGATGGTCATTCACCGAAAATGATTGTTGCAGCACTTAGAGAAGCAGTTGTTTCAGGAAAATTAAATTTTCGATATATTGACCGTATTTTATTCGAATGGAAGAAAAATGGAATAAAGACAATCGAACAAGCTAAAGAACAAGGTGAGAAATTCAGAAAATATAAACAACCATTAAAGCAGGAGCAGGTAAGAACTCAATTAGATTCTGCCCCTGGTTTTCAATGGCTAGAGCAATCATAAAGGAGTTAACGATGAGTTTAAAGTCTAAAAAGAAGACGATGGAGGCAATAGATGTTATTGCTGAATTATTTCCAGAAGCTGAATGTGAACTAGTCCATTCAAATCCATTTGAGCTTCTCATTGCTGTCGTACTGTCAGCGCAATGTACGGATGCCTTAGTCAATAAAGTAACCCCTCAATTATTTAAAAAATATCAAAAACCCGAAGATTATATTCAAGTTCCATTAGAAGAGCTTGAACAAGATATTCGTTCTATCGGTTTATTTCGAAGCAAGGCAAAAAATATAAAAAAACTATCACAATCTTTGTTAGAATCCTATAACGGTGAAGTTCCTAAAGCTCGCGATGAACTCATTAAATTAGCAGGAGTCGGTCGTAAAACAGCCAATGTTGTCACGTCGGTTGCTTTCGGTGTCCCTGCAATAGCTGTTGATACACATGTTGAACGAGTATCAAAACGTTTAGGAATTTGCCGCTGGAAAGATTCTGTTCGAGAAGTAGAAGAAACATTAATGAAGAAAATCCCTCAAGAACGTTGGTCAGATTCACACCATCAATTAATTTTTTTCGGACGGTATCATTGTAAAGCGCAATCTCCTAAATGTATTCAATGCCCGTTAGTGGATATGTGTCGAGAAGGAACGAAACGAATAAAGAGAAACGTATCATGATTACCAAAGAATTTAACTATGAACCCTTTTTTGGGACATATACGTGGAAATTAGAAAAAGGGGAGCTATCTACAGTGATAAGCTCATTCCCTTTTTATTTTGATTTAACAGAATATCAAGCACCTTGGCTTCAATTTGAAATAGTTGAAAACGACTTAATTCGTTTATCAGAATTACAATTAGAAGAAGTCAAACTATTAAGAAAAAGAAATGATCAAGCTCAGCTACACCTTAAAATGACTCTTCTCATTGCTTTATACATTGATTTCATGTTTTGGGCGAATGGACAGAAGGTTTGCCAACTAGGGAATGGATTGTTCACTGATGTCGGACAGCTCACTTATAAACCGTATAACTGTGGCGAACGCTTAACGTTTGTTCTAGAAAATATCATTCATTTTCAAGCGATTGTACAATTAGAACATTTATTTTCCGAACAGCGTAAGAAAAATGCTAAAATGAAAATAGTAAAAGAAAGTACTAGAAAAAAGTAGGTGGAGTGGATGATTGAAACGTTAGAACGTGTTATTCGAGAAACCGAACAAGAAAAATTAAAAAAAGTGAAAATTCAAAATAAAGTTCAAGAACAATCGTTTCAGGTTGCCTTTTGTGGACATTTTTCTGCTGGAAAATCGACTGTACTTAACCAATTAATGGGAAATGAATTACTCCCAACTAGCCCCATTCCAACAAGCGCGAATATTATTCGTATTCAAAATAGCTCATTAGGACTAACCGTTCAAAATAAAGAGGGGGTTGAACAAAAATGGGAAGGTGAAATTCCATGGGAACAGGTGAGGAATTTCGGAATGAATGGAATAGATATTCATTCGATTACCATTTCTGCACCATTGCCATTTTTGAACGAAAGAAGCATGATATTCGACACCCCTGGTGTTGATTCGACTGATCCGACCCACCAAGAAGTAACAATGGAGGCTCTTCAAGAAACTGATCTTATCGTTTATGTAATGGAATATAATCATGTACAATCTGAAACAAACTTAAATTTCTTGAAGCAATTAACAGAAGAAAATAAACCTATTTATATCATCATTAATCAAATTGATAAGCATGATGAGCATGAATTATCGTTTAAACATTTTGATCATTCAACGCGAGAAACGTTAAAAAACTGGGGGATTCATTATTTAAAGTTAGCGTATACAAGTATGAAAGCGCATGACCACCCATTAAATGAGTGGTCAGAAGTAGACAAGGATATAAAAACGTTGTTATATTTCTCTAAGGATTTAGTACCATTAGCGAATAAACGTTTATTACAAGCCTTTTATTTACGTCTCATGCTACGATTAGAGGATGATCGGAATGAAGCCATTCAAGAGATAAAGGATAAAATGCTTGATTCAGGATTGAATCCTAATGATATACGTGAACGAGAAGAACTATTGAATAAGCTTTCTGATTTGGATGAGGCAAAAGCACGTCTTGAACAAAGTTTCACAAAACAGTGGAATGATTTAGTTAAGAATGTTACCCTTTTCCCTTATACGACAACGGAATTAACAAGACAGTGGCTTGAAGCTATGGAGCCAAGCTATCGAGTTGGTTGGTTATTTTCAAAGAAAAAAACCAACCAAGCTCGACAGGAACGGTTGCAACGATTAAAAAATGAACTAGAAGATAAAATTCAAAGTTTAATCGTCTTTCATCTTCAGGCTCTTTTTCGTTCGTATGATCTTAATCATTTGACGAACCGTCAAGAAGTTGAGACTGCGATTGAAAAGCTAACCATTTCTTTAGATTTTGACTTTTTTACTCATTCAGTACAACAAGGTCCGAAAAATCGTGATTATGTTTTTACGTACACAAAGGAAAGAGCGAAAGAAATTGTATCTAGAATAAAACGCCAGGCTATTCATGTATTAGAACTCATCCAAATTGGAATGGCGAATTATTGGGATCATGAAAGAAATAGAGTGTCAGAAAGAATGAATGAACTCCGTGTTGTCGAACAATATGTAGACGAAATGAATGAACGAAAGAAACGGTATGATGATGTCATTGCAGAATATGCTCACGAAGCTTCGCAATACAAAGATGAGAATAAATATGAGTCGACGTTGACAAGAACTATGCAACGATCACTTCCTACTTTCGACCAACATGAGTGGGGCGAAATGACTCTTCCAAATGAGAGTGTGATCGGAGTCGTCGAACAAGAAGGAAACGATGAATTAAACGATCACTTTGATGAGAAAGAAGCGGTGAAGTGGCTAAAAGAACTAAAAAGTCATTTTCAAAATGCTGGACACCCTGCAGTCACTGAGGAAAGAAAAGAAATTTTGAAACGAATTAAGCGATTTGAAAATCGTACGTTTACGATTTCTTTGTTCGGTGCGTTCAGTGCAGGAAAATCTAGCTTTGCTAATGCATTACTTGGCGACCATGTGTTACCTGTTTCACCGAACCCAACAACGGCAACGGTCAATGTCGTAAAACAATCGAATCACGAGCATGAAAGTGGTACAGCTCTTATTGAAATGAAATCCGAACAAACGATTAGGAAAGAAATAGAATTAGTTTCTAAGCAATTGGAAGTAGACGTGTCGTATGAGACGATTCAGAAGTGGGATCACACTAAATATACAGCAACGTCAAAATGGCAAAAAACGTATCATGCTTATTTAGCAATGGTGAAAACAGGCTTGAATGAGCAAGAGGACTTTTTGTTAGATGAATCGTATTCTGTCCCGTTAAATGATGTGAGTCCATTTATCGCAAAAGAAGAACGCGCATGTCTTGTGCAGAAGGTGACTATTTTTTATGATTGTGAGTTGACAAAAAATGGTGTTGTCTTAGTAGATACTCCTGGAGTCAATTCAATACATGGTCGACATACTCAAGTAGCATTTAAACAAGTACAACAATCAGATGCCATTTTCTATGTGAGTTATTACAATCATTCGTTCTCAAAAGCTGATCAATTGTTTCTACAACAAATGGCTAAGGTCAATGATGGTTTTAGAGAAGATAAGCTATACTTCATATTAAACGCGTCTGATTTAGCTAGTAGTGAATCAGAATTAAATGGCGTAAGAAATCATGTTATACAGCAGTTAAAAAATAATGGCATATCTGAGCCGCGTTTATTTGCTTTATCGAGTAAAAAAGGATTAAGTGGAAAACAATCAAATGAACCTGATGATGCTTTTCAAAACTTTGAACGTACATTCTATGCTTCAACCATTAATGATATTCTTAAGCTTAGTTATATGTTAATCGTTGATGAAATAAAGAAATACAAAGAAATATTAATAGAAAGTATTGACTTAATTCAATCTGAAAATGATAAGAAGGAAGAGAAAGAAAAAGAGTTACATGCAAAGCTAAAGCTTTGGAAAGAAGAGGTATCGAATACCTCCTATGATGTCATTTCACAGCTTAGTAAGCAAGAACTACAACAGTTATTCGTTTATTTAAGAGAACGGATCCGTTTTCAACTTAATGATAACTATCAAGATATCGTCAATGTAACAACGGTTACAGGTGATAACAAACGAACACAAAAACTAATGTTACGTTCTGCTTTAGTAGAATGGCTAAATGAAGGAGATCATTTTATTAAACAAGAGCTACAGGCGACATTTGTTCGTATTGATGCGAAGGTTCAGCTTTCTGTAAATGAGTGGGTAGACTTGCTAATGGCGAGAATACAAAAAGATTTTCAATCATTGAACCGTCCGGTCGAAGACATGCACCATTTTCAAATAGACATTAGGTCAAGACGTTTTTTACAAATTGAAATAGATCGATATATCCAACAATTTCATTCACTACGTCGATTTCTTGAAGAGGGTGAAAATAGACGTTGGAAGGAAGAGTTGGTTACTAAAGGGACAGAGCATGTTCAGGAGCAATTAAAAGCTTGTGAAGATGAAACCATTATCCATTTGCATTCATTTATTGATCAATATGTAGCAAATATAAAAGAACAATTTTATGATAAATTACAACGTCAGTCTGACCGATTCTATTCATTAATGAATGATACACAATTGGATATATTGTTTATGGAAAAAAAGAAAGTAAATCAATTCATTAAAGATGGTGTCTCACAACTTGAAAATGATTGAATAAAAATTGTAAAGCAGTCCTAAAGGTTACATACTGTATCCTTTAGGACTGCTTTTATTTACATTTAGTTACTGCTATATTATTCAGTTGTGTCTTCTTCTTCGTTCGTATCATTATCATTATCGCCGTCGTCGCCATCACTAGAAGGAGGGGAATCATCATTATTCGTATCATCATCTCCGTCCCCATTCGATCCATTACCATTGCCAACATTATTAGTAGGATCAGGTATATCATCGTTAGGGTCTTCAACATCAGGATCTCCTACAGGATCTTCATTATCCGGTACATCAGGTTCATCATCATCTGGATCATCAATCACTGCTTCTGGAATTTCTATCGTAACGGACACAGGATCACTTTTTAAGTTCGAATGGTCATCGGAAAGGGCAGTAACATAAAATTGATACGTAGCACCTTCATCAGGAGAACCGTAAATATATTGCATATCTTTCTTTCGGTCTAATGTTTGTAGGTCACCACCATCAACAGAAACTTGAATTTCAAATGTGACTTGCTCTCTAAATTCATCTGGATAATTCCAGCTCATTATAATTTGATTCGAGCTTTCTTCATAGTTCGCCATAAGATCACTTGGTGATTCAATGTCGATAAATTCTTCAGATACTCTAGTCGGCTCATTACCACGTACAAATAATTCATAAACAATTTCACTGCTTGGCGTGAAATCACTTGGTAGTAAACCTGTGGAACGTTCTACGCCAACACGGACAACGGAGTTCGGCATTGTGAAATCTGGTGTTTCAATATTAGATGATACTTCCTCAACAACCGCCTTAAATATTTGCTGAGCAATTTGTCTAGATGAATCTTGACTAGGGAAGTAATTGTCCTCCGAATGTTGGTTAAATCCTGTCCAAACAGCTGCTGTATATCTAGTCGTATAACCAGCAAACCAAATATCTGGAGCAGCATTTGCTGGAATATTATATTGATCCCGAGTGTCTTGATCAAAGTTTGTTGTACCTGTCTTACCAGCCATAGGTAAACCTGAAATATTAGCCGTCCCACCAGTTCCATCTGTAACGGCTGTTTTCAACATGTCAGTAACCATATAAGCCGTATAATCACTCATTGCCATTTGCGATTCCGGTTCAAATTCTAACACGCGACCATCTGGAAATTCGACTTTTCTAACAGAGTATGGTTGTGTATATGTTCCATTATTTCCAAAGGCCGCATAAGCACCTGCTAAATCTTTCGTTGAAAGCGGAATAGCACCTAACCCGTACGATTCATGCATCGTGTCAATAGACATCCCGAGTTGCTCCCCAAATTCTTTTGCTCTATCCGTTCCAACCTCTTGTAATGCTTTAACGGCGGGAACATTTCGCGAAGCGGCTAAAGCTCTTCTCATAGACATTCGACCTTGGAATGTACCGTCAAAGTTATTAATTTCAGTACCATCCGAATACGAATGTGGTTCATCTGTAATCATATGACCAGTGGACCATTGTAAATATTCAATGGCTGGTCCATAGTCAAGTAGTGGTTTAGCAGTTGAACCAATTTGACGTTTTGCTTCAGTCGCATAATTAAACCCTCTTTGCTGACCGGAATCCTCACGACCACTTCCAACTGCTTTAATTTGACCAGTTTCAGTATCTAACAGTGTAATAGCAGCTTGGAAATCTTCGTTATCAGGATAATTTTGAATATAATCACTCGTTTGTAATACCTCTTCAACATGCTCCTGTGCATGTGTATCTAACGTTGTGTACACCTTCAAGCCAGAATTGTAAATATCACTGCTTGTAATGCCATCAATTTCTTCTAATTCATTCAAAACAAGATTATAAAATGCTTCGTAGGCGTATGCCTCGCGTTCTGTTACATCTAGTTGGTCTTCAATTGAAATCGCCTCAGCCTCAGCAGCTTCTTCCTCCGTAATCTTACCGTGCTGAACCATTAATGATAAGACTAAATTACGTCTACTCTCAGCAGCCTCTGGATTTACAGTTGGATCGTAGAAGCTTGGACGTCTTGGAATTCCTGCTAGTAGCGCAGCATCAGCCAAAGAAAGCTCTTCAACGGTCTTGTTGAAATATCGTTGTGATGCTAGCTCAATTCCATAAACACCTGATCCTAAGTAAATTTGATTTAAATACATTTCAAGTATTTGGTCTTTTGAAAATTGCTGTTCTAATTTAATCGCTAAATACTGCTCTTGAATTTTTCGAGTCATTAATTTGTCATTTTCTAAAAATAAATTTTTGACGAGCTGCTGTGTAATCGTGCTCGCACCTTCCGCTCCAAATCCATCTGTAATATTTGCTGCAACAGCACCAAACAGACGGCGAATATCGATACCAAAATGATCTCTAAAACGGATATCTTCTACAGCGATAAATGCATCTTGGACGACAGGAGGGACGTCACTTATTGATACATTCATCCGTCTCTCAGACGATTCAAGCTGAGAGATAAATTCATCATTTTGGTCGTACATGAGAGCCCCTTGAGTTAGCATTATTTTTTCTTCATCCAATTCAGGCGCATTACTAATGATTGCAAAAACAGTAATACCCGTTGCAATGATTGCTACTGCGATGGCAATTGCAGTTGCGATAGCAATTTTCTTTATAAGCTGTTTTTTTGATTTCCCCTTATTATTATTACTATTTTGTTTTTTCTTTTGGGCTTGACGACGCGCTTGCCTTGTGTTCAGTTGATCTGACATCGTTCATTCTCCCTTTCTTATTCATTCATTATGACTCGTCCATGAAGTAGATCGAATCAATCACCTCTAAATAATCAATACGTGGATGATATCCTATTTTAATCAAATGACCATAAATTTCAATATCTTTTTTACGAATAGATTTACGATCGGTTTCTTTTTTTCGATAAAACGTAATAAGATGCTTAGCTTCTAGCAAATAAATTTCCTCAGCAAAAGAGAAGCGAAGTATAACAAATGCAATGCCGTCATGTTGAATAACTTGTTCCATATGATCGACTTGATGTTCATGAAAATTACTTAACGGAAAGGAGGATTTATTTTTTGTTTCTTTAGCCTCGAAATCGATATAACGTCCACGATATACGCCATTATAATCTGTGGTCGACGCTTGTTTAAAATAAGCTTCTTTAATAACCGCAGCACTTCGCTTTGGGTAATCAACATGAACAATTTGAACTGGAGTTGGCTTTTTATGAATAATAGCACGTCCATCCGCTAAATAATATTGATTCGCCATGTTTAAATCGTCTTCAAGTGTCATTCCTCGATTACTATACAAAGTAGTGGGTTTACTTCTTTTTTTTGAAGCGTTATTTACGACATTTCCTTGATTGAATCTTTTCCCGTTTGGATAATGAATTGCCACGCGAAATCACAGCCCTTCCAAACTGATATGCATTCTTGAAAGTAGACAGAACTAAAATGGATGAATAATCTTCATCACATTATATTACCATAAGTTGCAAGGCAATGTTGTAGAACTTTCAAGGAGATCAGGTGAAAAATGATGAAAAATCATGTAGTTCAATCTATTTTAAACGAAACTCATAAAGGGAACGTAGATAATATTTCACGCACTAGATTTTATTTCAATTTTTATAAAAAACATCCTGAAATAAGGTGGGCATTACTAGCAAGTATGGTTTCAAGAAACGCAGGCTGGAATATAACGGACTTATCAAGCAAATGGTTTCAACAACTCATTTCTAAAGAGCATCGCGCAATTTTGTTTAAAACGTATGAAAGAGCGAATTGGACAATCTTTGCTGATGCGTATCCTCAACTTCTCTGGTATGAATATATAAAAAAAACGAAGAAATCCGATCTAGCTATTTTGAAAAATTTAAACGTATCCCAATTTATGCAAAAAGAATGGTTGTATTTCTTAGAAAAACGTGATGAAGAACAGTTATGTATCGCCCTCATTATTAATGAACAATTCATTCTTCAACAAACTGTTATTGAACAAGAGCTATACCGAAAAAAGGTCTTCTCAACGGCTTTATATTGGATAGAAGAACATGGTCATTTCAGCTATGTGTTATTTCCTACTACTGATGGGCGCCTGTACGGTTATTATATAAGAAAGTTTACAAAAATAGAGAAACGAATTACATTAGGCAAACATTTAATGAACCTTCTTTTTCATCCTGAACTGAGAGGCGACTTTTATCATTTTGCTTCTACTATTGAACCAACCGGATCTCGAAAAGAATATAGGAGTCATTTAAATTGGTCTACATCGAATACTAGTCCTTATTTACGAGTAGCATTTCCGATCGTTCATCATCATTGGAAATGCAAAAAAGATTGGAGCTTGCAAATGAATGGACACCGATTTATGAAAAAAGGAAAGATAGCTGTACCTAAAGAAATTAATAAGTGGGTACAGAGAAAAGAGCTAGAATTAGGGCTAGTAGTAAAGGCTTCTTTACTCGTAAGTGGTTATAAAGTGAAAGGATAAGAAGTTGTCCCAAAAATAGATAAGATTTGAACAGATCATTACTAGTATGGATAAAGAATGTTTATCCTAAGTCCCTACATAGAAAGAGGCTGGGACAAAAGTGGTTTAACTAAAAGAAAAGCCGAACAATGATAGATGGTGGACGTAAACCGCTCCTGAAATATACTTCGCTTTCCGCGGGAAGCCGGTGAGCCTCCTCGTGCTTCGCACTGCGGGGTCTCACCCTTGGCTTTTCATCCCGCAGGAGTCTACGTATATTTCATCCGCTACGTTCATCTTTTGTTCGGGTTTCCAGATAGACACTTTAGTTATGTCCCAGCCTCTTTCTGTTAGTTTTACATATCAAAACTTACAAAGTATTGTTTAATTATTCTGCCGGACGGTTTGGTCCACCTAGCTTTTTATCGCCTTTGTTTAATTCCTTACGTTGCTTTTCCTGTTGTTTCGTTTCTTTATTGTTCTTTGTCATCTAAAGACCTCCTTTTCATTGAAATCGTTCCATAGTTTATCCGAAAAATAGCTTCTCATACAGAATTGGCACTTTCTTTGCCGAATGAATACTAGTTTTGTCTACGTGAAAGGAAATGAATATCGTTCTATGGAATACGTTCAGTACGATAAAGGAGGAGGGTGTTAACATGGAATATGTCATTCGCGTAACTGATCACAAACCAAATGTTCATCATTGCAAAAACAACTCCCAACATGAAAACTATGTCACAGGTGCAACCATACAGAGTAAACTTGATTCAATTGAGAATCTATTTGAAGAATATGATTGTATGAGACATTTAAAGTATGAAAGAAATGTGCAGCATTTAACTGAATTTCATGCAACATTCGCCAAAATGAAAAAACGACTAAAGGCATTTAATGATGAATGTTGAAAATTGATATTCCTTATTTGCCTTTTGATTTATCGCCACCTTTGATATGATACAAAAAGGAGGGCGTTATGCTAGAACAAAATAAATTAGAACAGTTAGAACGATTAACAAAAGAATTATGTAAACGAAATGATGAAGCAAGAAATGATTTTATACAGGTAGTCAAAAGAGAGGGATATGAGGTTGATTTTTATGGGAAAGTGAAGCCTTTTGCTGATCAGGTGAAGGATATTAGAGACAGCTGGCTTCCATTAGCTGTGTCATTCGTACAGAAGGCTAAACCACTACATCTTCATCCTTCTCAATTGAATCAAACAGAAGAGAATTTAGAAATTGTTGCTATTAAATCATTTTACTCAAAAACAAGTAGAAAACGGCAAATGGAAACTTTTAAATCAGTTGACTTTGTACTGTCACAACTATTAACCGCAATCGATCAATACAAAAAAGAGAGTTATTAGGACAACTAGTAACTCTCTTTTTATATGTACGTATTCCTAACTACAATCAAATGAAGAAAATGAGTGATGATTACCCGTTATCACGAATTTCAAGATAGATTAAATAAATCATTGTCACTATCGATAAGATTGTAAGTGAAACAACAAGCAATCCAGAAGGTTCAGAGCTAGCAGCTTCATCACCATTTTCAGCAGCTGCTGCAAGAACTTGTGCTGGTACCATACAGATTAGCATGATGATTGCTGTTGATAGTATCCATTTTAATTTCATATTCTACCCTCCTCAACAAGAACAGAAAGATCCTTCACTCTATTATAGTAAGCTGGGATTAAATAATCAATCTTATTATGACAAAATCATACAGCTTATTGAGCAACTGCTCAATGGCTTAGGGGTTCGCAAAAGAAAGTCATTGTGATACTATAGATATACTGTAGACAATGAATCGAGAGGGATAGGATCATGGGAATTTTACATATAGAAGATATTATTATTGCAAACCAACGTTTAAAGGACATTGTAACACATACCCCATTACAGAAGAATGAAGTATTGTCAGAACGTTACGAATGTAATGTATTCTTAAAAAGGGAAGACTTACAGGTCGTTCGTTCATTTAAAATTAGAGGTGCCTATTACCAAATTTCTAGCTTATCTGAAGAGGAATTAGATAATGGCATTGTTTGCGCAAGTGCTGGAAATCATGCACAAGGAGTTGCTTACTCCTGTCGTGCGTTGAAAATTCAAGGGAAAATATTTATGCCTTCGACAACCCCGAGACAAAAGGTAGACCAAGTGAAATTTTTTGGTAAGGAATTTGTTGAAGTATTACTTATTGGAGATACGTTTGATGACTCTTACAAACAGGCGCTCAGTTATTCTAATGACTACAATATGGCGTTTATCCATCCATTTAACCAGGAGAAAATTGTTGCTGGACAAGGGACTGTAGGGATGGAAATCATGAATGACATCGATGACAACATTGATTATTTATTTTCTTCAATTGGCGGTGGCGGACTTATTAGTGGAGTAGGGACATATATTAAGAGCATTAGTCCTAGAACCAGACTTATCGGTTGTGAGCCTAGTGGAGCACCATCGATGAAGGAATCATTAAAACAAGGGAAAGTTGTCGAGTTAGAGAAAATTGACAAATTCGTAGATGGTGCAGCTGTTAAAAGAGTCGGTGATATTCCATTTTCCATTTGTCAAAATATCCTTGATGATGTTGTTTTAGTGCCTGAAGGGAAAATTTGTACGACCATTTTAGAATTGTACAACCAAAATGCCATTGTTGCTGAGCCTGCAGGAGCGATGTCAATTGCCGCGCTAGATTTTTATCGTGAAGAGATTAAAGGGAAAAATGTCGTATGTGTTGTAAGTGGAGGCAATAATGACATTGGACGGATGCAAGAAATGAGAGAGCGTTCTCTTATTTATGAAGGGCTACAGCATTACTTTATAGTCCAATTCCCACAACGCGCAGGGGCGTTAAGAGAATTTATATCAGAAGTATTAGGTCCTGATGATGATATTACACGTTTTGAATATACGAAAAAGAATAACCGTTCAAATGGTCCAGTATTATTAGGTGTCGAACTTAAGTATGCTAGTGACTATGATCAATTAATTGATCGCTTAACAAAAAAAGGCTTTGCATATACAGAGCTAAACAAAGATGAGAGTTTATTTCAACTTCTTATTTAATATAGTTCTCTAACTTAAAGGGGAGAAGGTACGACATGGCTGAAAGCAAAAAAGGAATTTTACTAGAAACAGGTACAAATGAATTAGAAGTCATTGTTTTTGAAGTCGGTACAAGCTTATTCGGAATAAATGTTATGAAAGTACGTGAAATTATTCCTGCTCAAACGATTACTCCAATTCCGAATAGCCACCGACATATAGAAGGTATTATTCGGTTACGTGAGGAAGTCATGACAGTAGTCAATTTAACAGATGTATTAGGCTTCGAACCTTCAAACAATTTAAATGATGATAAGTTTATTATTGCAGAATTAAATCAGTTAAAAGTAGCTTTTCGTGTTCAAGATGTTTCTCGTATTCATCGCATTTCTTGGGAAGATATTCAAAAACCTAATGAGCTTGCTCAAAATATCGAAACAGCTGCAACCGGTGTTATAAAAATTGAAGACGAAATGATTCTACTAGTAGACTTTGAAAAGATTCTCGTTGACATAAACCCTGAACGTAGCATATCTGTTCAACAAGTCAAGCAACTTGGTGAAAGAGAAAGAAGTAATAAAAAAATTATAGTGGCCGAAGACTCAGCTATTTTACGTAAATTAATTGGAGATACGTTAAAGGAAGCAGGCTATGATCAAGTTCAATTTTTTGAAGATGGACAAGCGCTTTGGGAGTTCTTATATGGTAAGAAAGATGATGAGAGCTTATTTGATGATCTTCAATTAGTCATTACCGATATTGAAATGCCTAAGATGGATGGACACCATTTAACAAAGAGAATAAAGGAAGATGAAAAATTGCAGCAATTACCTGTTGTCATCTTTTCTTCGCTTATTACAGAAGATTTATTTTATAAAGGTAAAGGAATCGGTGCCGATGCACAAATAAGTAAACCGCAAATTGTCGAGCTCATTAAAGTGATCGATCAACTTGTATTGTAATAAGATAGAAAAAAGCGGCTGGGACAAAACCCTTCGCTGAAATGAAAATTTCACCGACTTTTATTATTTAAACTAGTTATGTCCCAGCCTCTTAAACGAGACTAGTGGGCAAAATCATCCGTCGATGATCTTACCCACTAGTCTTAGTATGTTTAAAATAAACAAATTCGTTTCAAGTGTATGATTATAGGTTTCTTAGTAACGTTTTGCACCTATATAACGCTCAGACCAATAATTTTGATCTAAACTAGATATTGTAACACCCGTTGATGATCCGGCATGAATAAATTGTTGATCACCGATGTAGATTCCAGCATGAGAAGGTCCACTACGATATGTAGTGAAAAATACTATGTCACCAACTTGCAAGCTCGACACTGACGCTCCTTCATTGTACAAGTCATTTGTTGTACGTGGCACAGATATGTGATGCTTCTCAAACACATATTGAATAAAGCCGCTACAATCAAAACCAGCAGTGGTTGTTCCTCCCCACGAATAAGGTGTTCCAATTAAAGAATGGGCAGTATCAATCACATCAGAATGATGATTACGTTCATTTTCCTTATTTGATTTGTCACCTGCTTCTTTACTTTCTATGTCTTCGTTATGTTTAGTCGTATTGATCTGCGTTTCTATCTCATTTTCAACAACGACTTCAGTAGCTTCATATTTGATAATATCATCTGTATTTGCTAAAGCTTCTTTCGTTTCAGGACCGATAATACCATCAACTTGCAAATGATGTTTTTCTTGGAAGAGTTTCACGGCCTCTTTTGTTTTTGGACCAAAAATGCCGTCTATTCCACTATAATATCCAAACTCAGCTAACGTTTCTTGAAAGCTTTCAACTTGTTGGCCTTCGTCGCCAATTTGAAATAGGTGCTGTGAGCTTCCTTTTAAAGATGATGTTTCTTCGGTTGCCGTTAGTACATGATCTAAACTGTTTGGCTGCTCTTCAATAGTAAAACTACTAATCTTCGCCTCGTCAATTTTTAACTGAACTTCATTAGAGTGCAACAAATGTTTAAGTGTTTCTTCATTTGCAACTCCATTCATTTGTAACTGGTGCTGTTTCTGATAGGAAATAATCGCTAACTTCGTCAATAAACCGAATTGACCATCTTGTTCTCCACGATAATAATCAAATGCTTTTAAATACCCTTGAAGATTATAAACAGAGCTATTTCTATCTCCAAATTGTAAAGACTGATGATGAGTCCACTTTTTGGCATGATTAGACAATTCAAGTTGCGGCTGATCAATGGGAAGTGAAATAAAGGAGCTGACTGAACCAACCATCGCTGTTGAGACGAGTAAAGTCCCTTTCGTTTTCGTGTTCACGATTCATTCCTCCTAAGTAAGGTCGTGGTTGTTTCTCTATTTTTATGTGGGAAAAGAGAAGATAGAACACGTGTAACAATTTTGAAAAGAAAACGAACATGTTATACTATCTATAAATGAAAAAGGAGAGTGAAGATATGCGTCTACAGCATAAAAAAGTGATCGCACTTGTTGATGAAGAATTTGAAGATTTGGAATTGTGGTATCCTGTTATGCGTTTAAGAGAGGAAGGAGCAACTGTCCATTTAGTCGGACTGGAAAAGGACAAAACATATATCGGAAAGTATGGTGTCCCTGCTACAACAGAATATGCATTTTCTGAAGTAAAGAGCAGTGAATATGATGGAATTCTAGTTCCTGGTGGCTGGGCTCCAGACAAATTACGTCGATATCCAGAGGTTCTTACTCTTGTAAAGGAAATGGATCAAGCGAAAAAACCAATTGGACAAATTTGTCACGCTGGCTGGGTGCTTATTTCTGCAAAAATATTAGAAGGGAAAATCGTTACAAGTACACCTGGAATTCGTGATGATATGGAAAATGCAGGTGCGACATGGAAGGATGAAGCCGTTGTTGTAGATCATCACATTATTTCAAGTCGACGCCCACCTGATTTGCCTCCATATGCAAAAGCATTTGCAGATGCACTAGTTGGAGAATAGTAATGGAGTTTCACTTTTTAGGTACGGGATCTGGAATACCGTCTAAATCAAGAAATGTAAGTGGGTTAGCTGTTCGTTTTTTGCAAAGAAAAGATGTCTGGTTATTTGATTGTGGAGAAGCGACACAACATCAGTTATTAAGCAGTTCCATTACGCTTTCGAAAATCTCACATATCTTTATAACACATTTGCATGGTGATCATATCTATGGTTTACCAGGACTATTATCGTCACGCTCTGCCCAAGGTGGTCAGAGCAAGTTAACGATTTATGGCCCTGAAGGAGTTAAAGAATTTATTGAAAAGACATTCGAGGTTTCTAAGACATCACTTGGTTATACGATTGACTATGTCATCGTTAAAGATGGATTTAAGGCTTATGAACAAGGGATTACGATTGCAGTCAAACAGCTCGATCATGTCATTGAAAGCTTCGCATACAAGTTAATTGAAGATGAAAAGCCAGGTTCATTGCTAGTGGATAAATTAAAAAATGCGGGCATTTCACCAGGGCCAATTTATAAAAAAATTAAAGATGGAGAACAAGTCACATTAAGTAATGGTGAAACGATCCATAATGCTGACTATGTTAGTTCTCCAGAAAAGGGAAGGCAGGTTGTCATTGTAGGAGATACAAGACCTATTGCTTCTTTAACGCCATTTATCGAAAATGTCGACCTTCTTATTCATGAAGGAACATTTCTTGATGATCGACGCGAGCATGCGAAAAAGTATGGACATTCGACGATAAAAGAGGTCACTAGTTTAGCTAAAAATGCAAACGTCCAATCACTTATTCTTACACATATTAGTTCTAGATATGTTGATATGGAGAATGAATTATTAACTGAAGCTGAGATGGGTTTTCCCAGAGCTATTATTGCCTATGATCACATGATTTACAAATTAATGTGAATAGAACGTATCCTTTTTGGAAAAAGTAAGCACAGTTCATCTTTATGGAGGAGGCTGTGAATATGACTGAACGTAGTCACGTTAAGGAAGTTTTGAATCGTTTCAATCATCAAATCGAAATGGCAGAGGAGATATTTAGAAAATCTCAAACTGTTAATTGGGTTGATGATTCAGATTACATACAGACACAAGAAAATTTACAGGCAATGCATAATGAGCTGGATACGTTAATTCGAACAGCAACACCTGAGCAGCGCGAAGAATTAACTCGAAAACAGCAACAAATTCGACAACTGCAAAATCATATGATTTTAAAGCGATAATCCTTTAAAAAATAAACCGAGCGTATAAATGCTTGGTTTATTTTTTGCGTAATGAATTAATATCAATCATGAAACGTGTACAGCTTATCATAAGACAAGTATACTTATTTTTGTTACAATAGTATTGAGTATGTGAGGTGTCTTTATGATTGAATTAAAAATGGAAGAAATAAACGAACGATTAGCGAAGCGTGAAGATTTATTTGTATTTATTTATACACCTTTATGCGGTACATGCACGGTTGCAAAGAAAATGCTAGAAGTCGTGGAAGAAATGCTACCTATGGTGAAGATATATACAATTAATATAAATCAAGCACCGACTTTTGCTCAAAAGTGGCAAGTGAAAAGTGTGCCAGCACTTTATATCTTTCAGAAAGGTTTTAGTGTAAAGCAAATATATGCATTTCATTCAATCATGCATGTACATCAGCTTTTATTACCTTATACGTTAATGGAGAAAGGGGATATTTAATAATATGTCGATGGCTTATGAAGAATACATGAAACAAGTTGTATTACCAATGAGATTAGAGCTTACTGAAAATGGTTTTGAGGAATTAACAACTTCAGCTGAAGTTGATTCCTATATGGAGAGCGCAGAAGGGACGACACTCGTTGTTATCAACTCTGTTTGTGGTTGCGCCGCTGGTTTAGCACGTCCTGCCGCAGTCACGTCTCTTCAACATGATCACACTCCTGATCACCTAGTAACTGTGTTTGCAGGACAGGATAAGGAGGCCACTGCTCGAATGCGTGAATACGTTGGTGAAATACCACCATCTTCACCATCTATGGCTTTATTTAAAGGGAAGAATCTTGTTCATTTTATTCCAAGAGAGCAAATTGAAGGCGTTGAACCGATGGATATTATTCGTAACCTAGCACTTGCTTATAACGAACATTGTCAATCATAGAAGAATGTGAAAAGGGATGTCCAACCAATCATGTACATTGGTAGACATCCCTTTCGTATTTAATTATGGTCTTACACCATAAAAGATAACGGGCGCCATCGTTTGCGTATTCGGATAGCCGGCTTGTTTGTAGATTTCTACGACATGCTCTCGGTTATATGGAACACGATTTAAATGTAAGCGGTGTCGTCCCTCTTCAACATCAGCTACTAAATAAGAAGCAAGAGGATGACCATCAAAAGGTAAGCCAACGCTACCGACGTTCACGATATTCTTCCCATGCATTGAACGAATATAAGGGTGATGAATATGACCATAAACATACAAATCTGCGTCATCACGCTGCATTAAGTTGTTTTCGATCTTATCAGTTTCATCTGGTAGAACAACATCAAACAGACTTGTTGGAGTCGCATGAAAGGCATGAATGATCGTATCTACTCCTTCATCTAGTACAAGCTCAGTAGGCAATTGGTCTAAATAATCTAAATCACTTTGATTTAAGCGCTTTAATGTCCAGTCGCGCTCCTGGTTCATCATGTCTAATGTTTGCTTCGGAACTTCTCCTTCTTTAAATCCACGAACAAGCCACTCATCAGCATTCCCTTTTATGACTTTTGCATTTAAAGATTGTACCGTTTCCAATACTCGTTTTGGTTCAGGTCCTCGGAAGCATAAATCACCTAAAATACATATCTTATCGACTTGTTGTTGACGAACATCTTGTAGGACAGCTTCCAATGCTGTTGCATTTCCATGAATATCAGATAAAAAAGCTATTCTCAATAGAAAAACCTCCCTTTTTTCTATTATAACAGACTATTAATAGTATACAGTAAATCATTCCTTTTACATATACTTTTAAAACATCATTTTGTTAGTTCGAGCGGAAGGGTGGCATTGATAGAAATCGTATGATAAAGTAAAACCAAATGAAGAATTGGAAATTGGAGGTATTCGACATGCACATTCATTCAATTGAACCTACACCTAGCCCGAATACAATGAAACTGACATTAAGCGAAAGCTTGGGCGATAGTACTAGAAATTCTTATACAGCAAAAAATAAAGAAGAAGCGCCAAGTTATATACAACAATTATTTGACATCGATGGTGTAAAAGGGGTCTATCATGTAGCGGATTTCATTGCTATTGACCGTCACCCGAAAAAAGATTGGAAACAAATTTTGCCTAAAGTTAGAGAAGTATTTGGTGAAGACCAAGTAAGTGATTCTTCAGAAGAATCAGGTGTGAATGAACATTATGGTGAAGTTAATGTTTTCATACAAATGTTTAAGGGCATCCCAATGCAAATTAAATTAACAGATGGGGAGCAAGAGAAGCGAGAGGGCTTGCCTGATAGATTCACCGAAGCCGTAACAAAGGTCCAGAAACCAGAAGATAACGTTGTACTAGAGCGTAAGTGGGTAGAGAAGGGTGTCCGCTATGGTGAATTGGATCAAGTAGCCAAAGAGGTCGCTGATGAGTTATCCGCTGCATATTCAAGTGAAAGACTTCAAGCATTAATCGCACTAGCTAGTGGAAATCCAACTGAAAAAGAAGCGGCGTTTGCAAGCCGATTTATCGAAGTTACGCCCGAAATGTTAAATGAAGATGACTGGAAGAAGCGATATGCTGTATTAGAACGAATGGACCCAAAGGAAAAGGATATTCCTGTTCTAGAAAAAGCCTTAGATGATGAAAAAGCTTCTATAAGACGATTAGCAACTGTTTATTTTGGTATGATTGAAAAAGAATCTGTTCTTCCCTACTTATACAAAGCATTAAAGGATTCTTCCGTTACGGTACGAAGAACAGCTGGTGATTGCTTATCAGATATAGGGAGTGATGCAGCAATCCCTGCTATGATTGAAGCGCTGGAAGATAAGAATAAGCTAGTTAGATGGAGAGCAGCTATGTTTTTATATGAAGTAGGTAATGAAACTGCCATTCCTGCATTAAAAAAAGCGGAAGCGGATGAAGAATTTGAAGTTGCATTACAAGTGAAAATGGCGCTAGAACGCATTGAAGGTGGTCAAGAAGCAAAAGGATCAGTTTGGAAGCAAATGACCGATGCAAGAAAGAATGAAGGGTAGATTGCGATGATGAAACAAGACATTCTAGATGAATTAAAGAAGCAAAACTTAGATGATATTCTTGAATTAATTGAAGACGCCGAATCAGGTGATTTAGAAGAGTTAGAAGTCGTACATTCAGTTGGCCTATTATACGACCGAACGTTAAATAAACAAGTGATAGATTTATTAAAGGAACTTGGTGTAACGATTATTAATATAAAAGATGAGGAGTAAACTAGAGGAGGAAGCAACCTTGAGGGAAAAACCAACCGAAACACTACCAGAGAAAGCATTACCTTTGTTTCGTTTACAAGCTGCTATCCAATGCATTATAACAGCCCTCGTACCAATTGGGTACGGGGTACTATTATTTTTCTTTTCTTTGCCTAATTGGATTCTATGGGTCTTGATTGCTGTATGGATTATTCATATGGTATTTACAGTGCTAATTTTCCCACCTATCAAGTGGAAGCGCTGGAGCTATGAAGTGTTAGGAGAGGAAGTAGATTTACAATATGGCGTCATTATCATGAAACGAACACTCATTCCAATGACTCGTGTCCAGCATGTCGATACCGTTCAAGGTCCGTTACTGAAGAAGTATAAACTGTCGGCTGTTACTATTTCAACAGCTGCTACTGTTCATACGATCCCAGCACTATCTCAAGAAGTCGCTGATCATTTACGAGATCAAATAGCAACACTTGCGGCGGTGGCAACAGATGACTGAATTAAAGCGTATGCACCCTGCAACCATTTTTATTTCAGCAGTATTAGCCTTAAAAGAATTTCTACTACCAATTATTATTAGTTTATTTATTGGTACAACGACAGACCCGATAGGCTTTTTTCGATTTGAATACATATGGATTTTTCTTTTAGTTGTTGCCATATTATCTGGGCTACTAAGGTGGGTTTTCTTTAAATATCGCGTTAGCGAAGGTCAATTATATATTCAACACGGGGTTTTCATCCGAAAAAAAAGATTTATATACCAGCATAAAGTTCAAAGTATCGATATAACTGCTGGGTTGTTTCAACGGTTGTTTGGGCTCGTTAAACTGAAAGTAGAGACTGCGGGAGGGGGCTCTGAACCAGAAGTATCATTGCTTGCGATTCAAAAAGAAGAGGCAATAAATATTAGACAATATTTAAAGGAAAGCTTTCGTGATGAAACAAATAATAACATAACTACCACAAGTGAAGAGATTATTGATAATAAGTCCATGATCAATGACGAACCAGAAGTTAAGGAGTACGCAGCTCTGGAAGAGCAGCCTGAATTTCAATGGCACTTAACAAACTCACGTCTATGGATTTCTGCACTTACTTCAAGTGGGATTGGATTAACATTGTCAGCTGTACTCGTTTTATTAGGACAAGTAGAACAATTCCTACCTGAAGCAATCTATGATCGAGTATTTTCATTCTTTCGTGATAGTGGTCTGTGGCTTCTTCTTTTCTTCTTATTTGCTGGTTTCTTACTAGCATGGCTCATATCCATTGGAGCACATATGTTAAAATACGGTAGCTTTAAAATTGAGAAATATGGAAATGAATTAGTTATTTCACGTGGTATTATCGAAAAACGCCAATTAACAATTGCTTTAAATCGTGTTACAGCCGTTTCAATTGAGAAATCGATTTTAAGACAACCGATTGGTTTTGCGACGGTCTATGTCGAATGCGCCGGTGGAGGAAGTATGGATGAACAACTTTCGACTGTTATTTTACCAATCATCCGTCCTAAAGAGATTCAAGCCATTTTCGCAGAGGTTTTACCACATTACGAAACAAATCATACATTAATATCCATTCCGAAGCGAGCTATTTTCCGTGCTATGAGAAGAATGTCATGGCTGCCAATTGTCGTAACTGCCATAACTTGTTATTTTACATCATACGGCTATTGGGGAATTTTAATCATTCTTCTTTCTCTGATTTTAGGTTACCTACAATACCGGGATGGAGCAACATCTATGAATGGAGACTTCATTTGCTTTCGCTTTCGAAGGTTAAAACAAACAACGGTGATTTCAGAAAAGAAGAAAATCCAATCAATGGAAAGTCATACTTCCTTTTTTCAAAAACGCAAAAGGCTCGCCTCGATCCAATTTTCAGTTCTTTCATCAATTACTGGGAGGACATATACAGTTGTTGACCAGGATGATGAGAACGTTCAGAGGATATTAGAATGGTATTCAAAAGAGAGCAGTGAGAAAGATGTTCGTTTGTCATGACATCTTTCTCTTTTTTTAGAATTAATATATAACATCCAATTTTAAAAGCTAGTAGTAAAAACCTTTAGAGAGTAGGAGACTGATTCAGAAGAGCATAGGCTACGTTCGTTACACGTTGATCTGAAAGGAAACACATTCAGATCAACTAAACCCCTTGTAACGACGACGCAATGAAGAAATGACCGTATTTCTTAAAGAATTAGGAATTCCGGTCATATCGCATTGATTGGAGCTTAAATAGCTGATCCATTCGAGCGACTCTCTCTTTTTCTAGTTTTTCTTTGTAGTCGATAAGAGTCAGCTCCATTTTGAACAGTGTTAAATAAACGTTCTCCTTTTGCTCAAGTTGATGCTTAGTCGTTAATGAAATATACGTATGTAACAGAGATGGGATATCTTCTCTAAGCATTCGTCGAACAATGTGTTTTTCCTCAAAGTCAAGCATCATAAAATCATCAGCTAACAAAGAGGAATGCTCCAAAATACGTTGTAACCGGTGTTCAATCGAAGGATCCACTTGAAACTTTGAGAGTAGTTGCTTATACCTTTTCGCTTCATCAAGTAGCAAATGTAACTGATTATGATCACTCGTTTTTAAAAGTTGCTCCTGCTGTTGAAGTAATGATTTAGGTGTTTCCGTTAGTGTTGATATATCATTTGATAACACCGAGTCCAAATAGTGAATTCGATAAAATAGTGTTTGAAATAAAGGTGAATCTTTTATAGAACGCGTTTGTGAACGTCCGTCCTTTAAATAGTGTACCGAGGCTTCCTTGCAAACTCCAACGCCATTTACTGCCTTTATATATTTTCTGTAGCAAGTTATCGTCATTCTCTTCTTAATAGGTGCTGTTGAATGCTTAGTATCAGTCATGATTACTTGAATAGTCGGTTGCTTCATCTTAACCTTAATTGACCACTCACGCTGTTTTCGTTTAATGACCTTAGCTGATTTAGGTTTGTTTTCCGAAATGCGCACTAATAGCTCCTCCGTATCTTCAATCAAGCGTCTTGTAGCGGAATCACGAATTAAATGCTCTTCAACAGGCTTTTTATGAGCTGGTGTAAAAAAAGATCGTAATTCTTCCATCATTCTCATGTTCAACCACCTCCAGAGCCCAACAGTTCATTATGGTAAAAGTTTTGTTTTCATCTCTTTGTTTAATTGATCTAATTCCGTGATAAATTGCTGACCTGTTTGAATAATTCGATCATTTGATTGCTCGGTAAGTTCAATAGCCTCAAAGACATTTTCATATGCTTTGCGGAACGATTCGAGAGCAATAGCTGGTTCTTCCATCGTCTTTAATGTCTCTTCAGTATTTGACTTTAATAGTTCAGAGTTAGAGAGCAGCATTGATTCCGTGGCTTCATTTACATTTTTAACTGCATTAATAACCTTTTGTTGATTGGCCAGAGCCATCTGAATCGATGCCGATACAGTAATAACATTCTTCGTCATTGTAATAGCATTGAAAATAGCCTCTTCCAATTTTCCGTTATTCTCCTTAATTAAATCCACAGACGCAAGTGACTGTTGCAAAACCATAACAGCCTGGGACATATTTTTAACTCGTGAGACTACCTTTAGTTGACCTTTTTTTATTTCATTAATCATTTGAGAATCTTGTTCATATTCTAGCTTTTCATTTAACATCGTTTGTAACGTTTGACCTGTTTCGATTTGTTTGTTTAATTTATCAATTCGTTCAATAGCTACTTCTTTCAACTGTTCGAGCATAACATTATCTTCTTGCAACTTATCCTTTCCAGTTAAAAGCCCTTCAACAATTTGCTCAACCTGAGCTTCAACTGTTTGATATTTTTTAGCATATTGTTCAATCGGGTTACGGCGTAGCAATTTACTCATCCATTTTTTCGCTTTACTATCTTTAAGGTGTGTTGGCTCTAACTGACTAACCGTTTCTTTCAATTCGTGAAGCTTAGTAGGGAGTGTGTTATTTTGATCATTCATCATTTCTTTAACTGGGCGTTTTAAAGCCTCTAATGATTCCCCAGCTTCTTTTTGTTCAGTTTCCCCAAGCTGGTCAAGTGTTGATAGAACTTTTGCCAATTCTTCATCATTATGCTTCATATCTTGATTCATTTCGTTATTGGAACTCATCAAATTCCTCCTAATATTCAACAAAGTATGTCACTTCCTATTATGATTGATTTTTTCAATTAAGACAATGTTCATAGCTTATGAATACGCATATAATTAATGAAGCTAAATTACAGGAGATGAATTTAGTGGTATACTATGACAATATCAGACTTGTTTTCTCTTCGTTTGTTTTCCAATCATTTTATTTTTAACCAATAAACAGAAGTTACACTTTCAAATCCAATCAATCGTTCGTACTTGAACAAATGTCTTTCTCCAATATACTTTTTCCAAAAGCCAAACACCCCGCATATAGTTGTATATTTATTCATGCTTGATGTATAGAGAGAAAAAAACTAAATGGAATATGCATAATTTAATCAGTAACTAAACCCTTTAACACAGCAACATAGTAATCGCTTTCAATGGAAATGAATAAAAAAAATAATTTGCCGAAATGTCAGAAAAATGATATGATCCTGTATATTAGCTCATTTAATAAAGGGAGAGTTGATTGCGTTTTTATTTTTTGGAGAAAGGTTGATGCCAATGCGGTACACACAATTCCCGAAGAAACAAGGCTTATATGATCCGCAATTCGAACATGACAATTGTGGGATCGGCTTTTTAGCTCACATGAAAGGGAAACAGTCGCATAAAGTAGTTCAAGATGCTCTTCACATTCTACGGAATCTCGAGCATCGTGGTGGTCAAGGTGATGAAGTAAACACAGGAGATGGTGCAGGTATTCTGCTACAAATCCCGCATCGTTTTTTCAAAAAAACTTGCATTGAAAGTGGATTAAACCTTCCAAATCAAGGTGAGTACGGAGTTGGGATGCTATTTTTGCCACAGGATGAAGAAGCGAGAGGAGCATGTGAAAAGGAATTAGAAGCCATCATAGCAGAAGAGAATCAAGAACTCATAGGCTGGCGCACTGTTCCTGTTGATGATTCGATGCTTGGTAATGCGGCAAAAGCAGCTATGCCATTTATTCGTCAATTATTTATTAAGAAAAATGATTATAAAATGACAGAAGTAGACTTTGAAAGGCAGCTCTATGTCATTCGTAAACGTGCAGAACATGAAATAGGATCAAGGGTTGCTGAACATGAATCGTTCTATTTTACTAGCTTTTCAAGCCGTACTATCGTCTATAAAGGAATGCTTACAACAGAACAAGTAAATCAATTTTATCTTGATTTAAATGACCAAGCGTTTGAATCTGCCATTGCTCTCGTTCATTCGCGTTTTAGTACAAATACATTTCCAAGTTGGGAAAGAGCGCACCCGAATCGTTACATGATTCATAACGGGGAGATTAATACAATTAGAGGAAACGTTAACTGGATGCACGCACGAGAAGCGAAGTTTACCTCTGATGTTTTTGGCAAAGATTTGAGCAAGGTGCTACCCGTTGTTGATAAAGAAGGCTCTGACTCTTCCATGTTTGACAACACGTTAGAATTTTTATCATTAGCTGGACGTTCTATGACACATGCTGCGATGATGATGATTCCTGAACCATGGCAAAACGATACACATATGAGTACTGAGAAGAAAGCTTTTTACCAGTACCATAGTACGTTAATGGAACCTTGGGATGGTCCTACAGCAATAGTTTTCACTGATGGTAAACAGATTGGAGCTTCTCTTGACCGTAATGGTCTTCGTCCATCACGTTATTATGTGACGAAAGATGATTATATTATCATGTCATCTGAAGTAGGTGTTCTTGATGTGAAGCCTGAAAATGTACTAGCAAAAGAGCGACTACATCCAGGTCAAATGCTTCTAATTGATACAGTTGAAGGACGTATTATCCCTGATGAAGAAATAAAAAGTGAAATGGCAAAAGAAAAGCCTTATAAGGATTGGGTCAATCAGCATTTAGTAGAATTGGAAGATGTATTGGAAACGGCTCACGTCGATCATACTGATTTCAAATCATTAGAATTACGTCAATTAGCGTTTGGGTATACGTATGAGGAATTGTCGAAGATGATTCAGCCTATGGTCAAGGATGGCGTAGATCCAGTTGGATCAATGGGGTATGACTCACCACTTGCAGTATTATCTAAGAAACCACAATTACTATACAATTATTTTAAGCAGTTGTTTGCACAAGTGACGAATCCTCCAATCGATGCTATTCGCGAAGAAGTCGTTACAGCAATCGGAACAACTATTGGTAAAGAGCGTGACCTTTTAAATCCAGACCCTGAGAGCTGTCGTCACATTCATTTACCGTATCCAATTATTAATAATGAGGAATTGGCTAAGCTTAAGTACAATAAAATGGAAGGCTTTAAGTCGATCACCCTTTCGATTACTTTTGATAGCTCGAAAGAAAATCAGTTAGAATCTGCACTAGAATCTTTATTTACAAAAGCTGATCAAGCGATTAAAGACGGTCATACATTACTAATTTTAAGTGATCGTGATGTAAATAATCATAACGCACCAATTCCAGCGTTACTTGCTGTAGGTGGATTGCATCACCATTTAATTCGTCAAGGAACACGCACGGACGTTAGTATTTTACTAGAATCAGGCGAACCAAGAGAAGTTCACCATTTCTCTGTTTTACTTGGATATGGTGCCGAGGCTGTTAACCCGTACCTTGTGTTTGATTCTATTGATGGCTTAATTCAAGACGGATTACTTGAAGACATTTCTTATATTGAAGCTGTGAACAAATACATTAAAGCAGCTGCTAAAGGCATTATGAAGGTTCTTTCTAAAATGGGTATTTCAACGATTCAAAGTTATAGAGGAGCACAAATTTTTGAAGCGGTTGGAATTTCTCCATCTGTTGTAGATAAGTATTTCACATGGACAACAACACGTATTGGTGGAGTTAATTTAGAAACGATTGAAAAAGAAGTACGCGAACGACATAAGAGGGCTTATTCAGAGCAAGAAGGCGTGGATAAAGCATTGGATCCAGGGGATGATTTACAATGGCGCCGTAATGGTGATCCCCATCAATATAATCCACACACGATTCATATGCTACAAAATGCGTGTCGTTCAACGAACTATGAATTATTTAAGAAATATTCAAAGGCTATCAATGAACAGTCTAAAGAACAAACAACATTACGTGGCTTATTAACGTTTAAAAACGGACAAAACTCAATTTCAATTGATGAGGTAGAGCCCATTGAAGAGATTGTGAAACGATTCCGTACTGGAGCAATGTCTTTTGGTTCAATCTCACAAGAGGCTCATGAAACATTAGCGATTGCTATGAACCGTCTAGGTGGAAAAAGCAATACTGGTGAGGGCGGGGAAGATCCAGATCGTTTTACACGTGATGAAAACGGTGATTTGCGTCGTAGTTCAATTAAACAGGTTGCATCTGGTCGATTTGGCGTAACGAGCCATTACTTAGTGAATGCAGATGAAATCCAAATCAAGGTTGCACAAGGCGCAAAACCTGGTGAAGGTGGTCAATTACCTGGTAATAAAGTATATCCTTGGGTAGCAGAAGTCCGTGGATCAACTCCAGGGGTAGGGCTTATTTCTCCTCCGCCACATCATGACATATACTCGATTGAAGATTTGGCAGAGCTCATTCATGATTTAAAAAATGCCAATCCTTCAGCAAAGGTAAGTGTTAAGCTTGTCGCTGGTACTGGTGTTGGTACAATTGCAGCTGGTGTAGCAAAGGGTCGAGCAGACGGTATTATTATCAGTGGTTATGATGGCGGTACAGGTGCTGCTGCTAGAACAAGTATTAAACATACTGGATTACCATGGGAAATCGGCCTCGCTGAAACACATCAGACCCTATTGTTAAACAATTTACGTGATCGAGTAACAGTAGAAACGGATGGTAAATTAATGACTGGACGAGACGTTGCAATTGCGGCAATGCTTGGTGCAGAGGAATATGCCTTCTCTACTGCTCCGCTAGTCGTCTTAGGATGTATTATTATGCGTGTCTGTCATTTGGACACATGTCCGGTAGGTATTGCGACTCAAAACCCAGAGCTTCGTAAAAAATATATGGGTAAGCCTGAGCATGTAGAAAACTTCATGAAATTTATCGCTCAAGAAATACGAGAAATTATGGCTGAACTAGGTATTCATAAGTTAGATGACCTAATCGGGCGTACAGATCTTCTTGAAGTAAATAAAAATATTGAAAATGATAAAGCAAAACAAGTTGATTTATCAAACTTATTATTTAAACCAGCGTCTGAATCACAAGAGCGTCAATACAAGACGAAGGAGCAAGATCATCAACTTGAGCAATCGCTCGATCAGCGTGAATTATTGCCTGCCAGTCAACCAGCGATTTTAAATGGAGAAAACGTAAAAGGTACCTACCTTGTTCGTAATATTGACCGGGTGGTCGGTACGATTGTTGGAAGTGAGATAAGTAAAAGATACGGTGCAAAAGGATTACCTGAAGATACCATTATGTTTGATTTCAAAGGGTCTGCTGGTCAAAGCTTTGGGGCGTTTGTGCCAAAAGGGATGACAATGCGTCTTGAAGGAGATGCCAATGATTATCTTGGTAAAGGATTATCAGGTGGTAAGATCATTGTATATCCTCCAACTAACGCCGATCTAAAGTCTGATGATAATATTATAATTGGAAACACAACTTTCTACGGAGCAACGAATGGAGAAGCTTATATAAATGGTATAGCTGGTGAACGTTTTGCTGTTCGTAACTCAGGTGTGAAAGTTGTTGTTGAAGGTGTCGGTGACCATGGACTTGAGTACATGACTGGTGGAATTGTTGTCAACTTAGGAAAAGTTGGGAAAAACTTCGCTGCCGGGATGTCTGGTGGAGTCGCTTATGTATACGATCCGTATGGTACGTTTAGTGAGCACTGTAACCAAGAAATGGTATTGTTAGAACCTATTTCATCACAAGAGGATATCGAAGAGCTTAGAACATTACTTGAAAATCATCAAAATTATACAAGTAGTGAAAATGCTACTTACATCCTTGGAAATTGGGCTAATGAAGTTTCAAAGTTTGTTAAAGTCATTCCTAAAGATTACAAAAGAATGCTTGCAGCAATTGAGCGTGTTAAGCAGGATGGTTTAACTGGACTTGATGCGGTTATGGTAGCATTTGATGAAAATAAAAATGACAAATCGCGTGTAAGTGGTAAATAAAGATAGTGAAGCACAAAGGAACGACCTGTGCTCTGTTGAGGATCGTTGCTTATGGATTTATAAGCAACGATGCTCTCATGTGCATGTAACATAGTTCTATGATTACCTTTTTAAAAAGGGGAACGACAGAGATTGGAGTGAATGCGATGGGGAAGCCAACAGGATTTCTTGAATATAAGAGAGAAAACCCAACCAAAAAAGATCCATTTGAACGTACAAAGAGTTGGAAAGAGTTCCAAATTTTAATGCCTGAACCAGCTTTACGCCAACAAGGTGCACGTTGTATGGATTGTGGTGTACCATTTTGCCAAACTGGTACAACAATGGACGGGTCTGGTGAAATTGGTTGTCCAGTTTATAATTTAATTCCAGAATGGAACGACTTAGTTTATCGTGGTAAATGGAAGGAAGCTCTTGACCGTCTTCATAAAACAAATAACTTTCCTGAATTCACTGGACGTGTTTGTCCAGCACCTTGTGAAGGCTCCTGTACGGTAGCTATTAGTGATGACCCAGTCACAATTAAAAGTATCGAATACCACATTGTAGAGCGTGGATTCCAGGAAGGATGGATTAAACCTCAGCCTCCTTCTAATCGAACAGGCAAAAAAGTAGCAGTCGTTGGCTCAGGTCCAGCTGGACTAGCTGCCGCTCAGCAATTAAACAGAGCGGGTCATTTAGTAACCGTATTTGAACGCGAGGATCGAATAGGGGGCTTATTAACATATGGCATTCCAGATGTTAAGTTAGCTAATGACATCGTCGAACGTAGAATCTCTATTTTAAATGCAGAAGGGATCTCCTTTAAGACAAATACTGAAATTGGAAAAGATATTTCTGCTAAAGAATTACATGATCAATTCGATTCCGTTATTCTTTGTACAGGTGCTACCAAGCCTCGTGATGTTGAAGTTGAAGGACGAAGCTTAAAAGGCATTCATTTTGCCATGGATTTCTTAACAGAAAATACAAGAAGCTTGCTTAATTCAGAGCATAAGGATGGCAATTATATTTCTGCTAAAGACAAACATGTTATTGTAATTGGTGGAGGAGATACAGGTGTAGACTGTATTACTACGTCAGTTCGTCATGGCGCTGCGTCTATAACGCAGTTTGACATAAATAGCGAGAAGACAAATGAAAGATCTGAAGGCAACCCATGGCCACTATTTCCTATTGTTCATACAGTAGAAGATGGTCAAAAGGAAGCCATTGCAGTCTATGGGAAGGATCCTCGTAGCTACCAAGTGAGCACAACTAAATTTGTTGGAAACGAGAATGGCCAAGTAACAGAGCTTCATACCATTTGTGTAGATACAACAATTGATGCAAGTGGTCGAAAAGTACGTACTCCTATTCCTGGAACGGAAAAAGTTTGGAAGGCAGATTTAATCTTACTAGCAGTTGGCTTCACAGGTCCAGAGGAACGTATTATCGAAGAGCTATCATTACAAACGACAGGTCGATCAACAATTGATGCTGAATATGGAGAGTATTCAACGAATGTTCCTGGTGTGTTTGCAGCTGGTGATAATCGCCGAGGTCAAAGTTTAGTCGTTTGGGCTATTCATGAAGGACGTGAGGCAGCTAGAGAATGTGATCGTTATTTGATGGGAAGCTCTAATCTACCTTAATAGTTTAATACAAAAAACGGCAATAGTAATGCAATTGTCGTTTTTTGTTGCAACATCCCTAATATATAGATCTTCATTCTTTTAAAAAAATGTGGCGCTTTCATAGAATTCATGAGAAAATATAAGTAATGAACTCATGAAAGGACGTCATACACGTGATTAAAATGATGAAAAGAAGCCTTATTCTTTCATCAGTCCTTCTATCATTTGGGTTAGCTACTTCAGTTGATTTACAACAAGCCATTGCTGCTGAGTTAAATGATAAAGTAGATAAAACTCATGATGAAGCTGATGAAAAGCTCATTTATAAAATAGATCATCATGATTATGAATTGTATACAGATGTATTACCTGTACGAACAGATTGCTATATTCACCGTGATGTCAAATCGTCACTTTTATTAAATGACTACATTGCCAACCAGGCGATTGAACAGGGGTTAACAAAATTCGGCTCAGCTATTTCAGACAATATTGCGAAACAATACAAATCTGAAATCATACCGAAGTTTAAAGAGGTTATCAGTAACACGACGAAAGATTTTTCAACAAATGACTGGCTAACTTTAAAATGGTCAACTCAACCGTCAAGAGGCCTTGGAGAAAAAATCATTCATTTATACAATGGGGATTCAGGAAGAGATATACTTCGTTTTCACGTGCGTAGGGATCAGCGTCCTAAACAAGGTTACTATTTTAACTTTCATTACCATACTATGGTTGATAATTATGAATCTCATAATGAGTTAGGTATCGTATATTGGGGGAAAGATATGCCACCCAAGTGGAGTACTGACATTTATGATGTATAGGACTAACATAATATGAATCATTATTTTAATAATGAGGATTCAGCCTGTCGGCAAAGTCTCGCAAAAGCGAGACAGTCGACAGGTTTTTTTGATTAGTTGCCACGATACGGGCGCTTCGCTCCCGGAGCGCAATAGAAGGAACCTGTGACAGACCCTTACTTTAAAGAGTAAGAGATAATGAAAGTCGGTGAAACTTTCATTTCAGAGGAGGGTTTTGTCACAGCGTCTTTTTCTTATTTCAAGCAAAATGGCTAAATTGTGATTTCTTTCACCTAAATGTGACAAAAGTTGTGTAAAATGATAGAATATTAGTTATACATAATAGGTGGTGATTGATAATGAAAAAACAACTCGCATTACTAATAACAACATTTATTGCATTTGTCGGTATTTGGGTGTTAGTCATTATCCAAATGACAAATTCACAATTAGATTATAGTCAAGAATCACCAATGGATGGATTTGAATTTGAGGAAATAACGTTAGATGGAGCAGATAATACAGAGGAGACTGACTTTAAAGGTGAAGAGGTTAATGCAAACAAAGAAGATGAAGAAATAGTTATCATAGTAAGTGACAACGAAGACTCTTACCTTGCTAACGAAACGATTGATTTGTCAAATTATGATTTTAGCGATATTTCAGCACGAGACGGGGTTCCTATTGATGGGATCTTAGAGAAAATAGGCATCGCTGACTAACTATTTTATTGTGTGGGAGGAGAAATTTTTGTCTAGAGAGGAACGCAAGAGGAGTGAAATGCCTACATGGTTAATATGGATTCTTAGAGTTTTGTTAGCCTATGTTATTTTCCTAGCCATTATATTAGCTATCACAATCATCTCGATCTTAATAACATTCTCATTTGTCGTCGTCGATTTATTTACCGATTCGAATCGATTGGGCACTATTTCTGATCAATATTTAGTTCCGTTATCAGAATTCATGTGGGATTTATTTACTTTTTTAATTCCTGGATTATAATTAGAAGGGTACTGAAAAGGAGATTTATACTTTTTCCGAGGCCTCAGTATTAGGAGATGGGAGTTGACGAAACTTGACTGAACTAGTTCGTGCTACATATAAAACGGGAGTTTATATTGGAGAGCTTATAGAGCGTCAGGCTAACCAAAATAGAGGTTTAATTAAAATTATCGCAGTTGTAAAGCACCCTACTCAAGGTGATTTACACTCTCCAAAGCAAATCAATGTCCCGCTCTTTCACCAACGAAAAGCATTAGCTCAATTTGAAAAAGCATGGGTTCCTTTAACATCGATGAAACCATTTGAGCATGATGTTGTACCTGAATACAAAGATTCATTAAAAAAAGCAATCCTACAACAAAAGAACACTTTGCAAGCTGATCAGTCTGACTGGGCTAAAATGAGCTTAGCGAAACTACGCGAATGCGAAAAAGAGTACAACTTACCCTAGTTGTACTCTTTTTATGAGAGGTGACAATGCTGCTAGTATTAGATTTCCATGCCATATAACCAAAGCCTAATGCTTAAATCTAATAAAAATAAGTCATCTGCGTTTGAAAGTTGACAGTTGGTTAACGTTTCAATTTTTCGAAGTCGATACAATAATGATTGTCTATGCAAATTTAACTGCCTTGCTGTTTGACTAACATTCCCATGATTCGCATGGTACGTAGTAAACGTATGAATGAGATCGATTTGTCTATTTTGTTCATAACGTAATAACGAACTCAACACAGAATAAGCTATTTCTTGTAGGTCTTTATTCAACAATAATAGCTCTAACACACGGTCTACCTTTGTATCAGCGTAAACAGAGGTTGTTCCTTCTCCTCTTCGTTTACGCCCAATATCAATTGCTCTCTTTGCTTCTAAATAACTTTCGTTAAAACAAGAGTAGCCAAACTGGTTCGCGATTCCCCATGTTAATAAAACATATGGATAGAGCATCTGAATTCGCTTCTTTAAACGATTAATAAATGTATTAGCATGACTAATGACATTATGCTCACTTGTTTCAATAAACAGTACGAATTCTTTGTGTTGATAAGTGACTAATAACTTTATGGCCATTGATTTAGCTGTACGCTCAGCTTCTTCCTCAATATGTCTAATACATTCATGATGCCAATGGTCAAATGAAATTGGAAGGTGAGGATGTAAATCATAAGATTCCTTTAAATTCGAAACATGCAATATGAGACAAATATATGGTAAATGAATTTGGTAGTTAAGAGATTTGGCTCGCGAACGTAATAAATCCGTTGAATGTATACTTCCTTGCGATAATTCCCAAACAAAATCATCACGCAGACGCCATTCAGCTTCTTTTGCAGCCTGTTCATGAAGAAAATAGATAGCAATAGCCGTAGTAACATGTTCAAGTAGCATTTTCCATTTCTTCTCCTCCGTTGGAGTGAGAGGTTCTTCTGAAAAATCACCGATCACAACATATCCTTGAACATGCCCTGTTAACTGTATGGATAGTTGAAGGGCATAATACTTGCGATCATATAGGATCCATTGAAATTGATTTTCTGTTTCTTGCTCTAGTCCATCTTCTAATAAAGACTTGTTTAAAGATTGTTGCCACGCCTTTTCTAACATAGGATTCAATTTCTTGTTATAACCTCGGATCATCCCTTTTTTATCAGCAATGATAACATCTGACTGAATCGAATCAGATACATGCTGTGCTACTACAGATAAAGATTGACCATTTAATATATAGTCAAGCAAAGCTCGTCGGATTAATTCAATTCTTTCTACATATTCATGTTTATGTCGTTGCATGAGGTTCATTACTTCTTTAATAATGTCCGCAAAGCGTGTCGTCCAAGCCAATTCGATTAAAGGAAGTTGATGATTTTCAGCAAGCTCGATGATAGACTGAGGAATTTCTTTTACATACGGACCAAATGCAATTGCTAATGCAGCTGCATTTGACGTGATAATATCTTCTACAAATTGTTGAAAAGATTGTACGTTTTCTGAAAAGCTAACACCCGTTGTTAATACATATTCATTCTGACGTACAAATGACTCGACAGGGGCCTCAATAACGGATATCCATTCCACTTTTTTTATTGCCAATAAATGATTACCACTATGAACCTTTGCTTTATTCAATATCGAAAGGGATTGAATGTCTTTTAAATAAATACTCATAACAAACCCACCTTTCTAATAATCTCAATTTGTCAAAGACGTATGAAAATTTATGATAAAATTCATACAATTTGACGAATAGTTACCTACCATGGTTTTTCGTATGATAGTACTAACAAAAAAGAAAGAGGTGCTATTGATGAAAGACATGACACGTCGTAATGCTACGAAAACCGTTTGGTCAGGTGAGAAAGAGTATTTAGTTCATGGAGCATCTCAAGTACCTGTCGTTCATAGTGTTGCTTATACGTATGATGACATCGATCAATGGTATGAGGTCGCAACTGGAAAGCAGAAGGGGCATATATATGGACGAAATACGAACCCAACTGTTCAAGCGTTCGAAGATAAAGTAAGAGCGCTAGAACGAGCTGAAGCAGCTACAAGCTTCTCAACAGGAATGGCGGCAATATCTAATTCATTGTTAACATTTTTGAAGCCAGGGGATCGAGTTGTATCTATTAAAGATACGTATGGTGGAACAAATAAGATATTCACGGAATTTCTCCCAAAGCTTCAAATAGAAGTCGACCTTATTGAAACGGGCAACCATAGTAAAATGGAAGATGAAATAGCTAAAGGGTGCCAACTTGTCTATTTGGAAACTCCAACAAATCCTACAGTGAAAATAACAGATATTAAACGAATCACTGAAGCAGCACGACAAATGGGAGCTCTTGTTTTTGTCGATAACACGTTTGCAACACCGATTAATCAAAATCCGTTAATGATGGATGTCGATCTTGTCATTCATAGTGCAACTAAATTTCTTGGTGGTCATGCAGATGCATTAGGTGGAGTTGTGTGTGGCTCCAAGCATTTAGTAGAACAGATTTACCATTATCGAGAAATCAATGGAGCATCACTCGATCCGATGGCTGCTTATTTGTTATTACGTGGAATGAAAACACTTGATATCCGAATGAAAAAACAGGAAGAAAATGCCCATCAAATTGCCCAATTTTTAAAATCTCATCGTAAAGTGGAAACCGTCTTTTATCCTGGCTTAAAAGACCACTTACACCATGATATCGCCAAAAAACAAATGAGTGGATTTGGAAGTATGCTTAGCTTTTCATTAAAAGGAGAGATGGCAGCTGTTAGACAATTCCTACCCAAATTACAATTGGCTCATCGTGCCGCTAACTTAGGTGCCGTAGAAACGACCGTTGGACCTGCAAGAACGACAAGTCATGTTGAAAATACAAAAGAAGAGCGACAAGCATTAGGAATACCAGAGGGTTTAGTGCGTTATTCAACAGGTATTGAAGATATAAACGATTTAATGGAAGACCTTGAGCAAGCACTTCGTTTCGTAGGTGAATGAAATGGATCTATTTAACGAAATGGTAACATGGAGAAGACATTTACATCAATATCCAGATCTAAGTTATGAAGAGTATGATACGACGGACTATATCATTCAGCAGCTTGATTCTTTACCCCATGTGGAAATATTCCACGGAAAAGAATTAGTAGGAACTTCAACAGGATTAATCGCCGTTATAGGTGATGGTACAAAACGAGGAATCGGGCTTCGAGCGGATATTGATGCTTTACCAATTGTAGAGGATCACATTTGTGACTATCGCTCTAAACATAACGGAATTATGCATGCCTGTGGTCATGATGGTCATACAGCGATGCTGATTGGAGCCATCCACAAATTGTCCGCATTATTTCAAAACGGTCAATTAACAGGAAATGTCACATGTGTGTTTCAACCAGCAGAAGAGGCAACAGATGATAACGGTCGAACAGGTGCTGAGTATATGGTTGAATCCTCACTGATCAAACAGATAGACATGATTATGGCCCTGCACATTGACCCAACATTGCCACTGGGTCAGGTGAAGCTAACAACTGGACCGGTTATGGCGAATGTTGATACCTTTTCTATAATTATTCATTCAAAAGGTGGTCATGGCGGTTATCCCGAACAAACAAATGATCCAATTTGGCTTCTCTCTTTCGTATTACCAGCTCTTTATAGTATGCCTGGTCGCCGTTTTTCGCCTTTGGAGCCTGCTGTTTGCAGTATCGGTCAAATTACAGCAGGAACTTCGCCAAATGTCATTCCATCACAAGTTAAGTTAGAGGGGACTTGTAGAACGTATTCAGAAGAAGCTAGAGCATGTATGGAGCAACACCTACAGCAAATATGTGATTCGCTATCGCCTCATGGCGGAGTTGCACAATTACACTATATGAAAGGCGAACCACTATTAAATAACGATGAAGATGTCGTACGCGAAATAAAAAATAGTGTACAACAAATAAATCCTCATGTAGCGATTCATCAAATTCCGTATGGAATGGGTGGAGAGGATTTTAGTCATTTTACAAATCGAATGAAAGGCGCATTTCTATTTATAGGCGCAAAAAAAGAAGGCCACATTGATACTACTTTACATCATCCATCCTTTGACTTTGATGAAAAAGCACTAGTATTTGGAATGAATACTCTGGTTCAGTTTGTTATTAATCAATTAAGGAGTGATAACAATGGAACATAAGATCGCTTTAATTGGTTTTGGTGGAGTTGGTCAAACGGTTATTGAATTACTCATTAAAAAGGAACAAACATTACAAAAACTAGGTCATACGTTTGTTGTTGTTTCAATCTGTGATTTATATAAAGGGGCTATTCATGATGAAAATGGTTTAGATTTATACAAAATAAACGAACTAATCAAATCAAATGATTCATTAGATTCTTATCCAACATCAAACAATCTAATTCGCGGTTGGTCGAGTAAAGAAACCATTATGAACACAAATGCTGATACGATCATCGAAATGACATTTACGGATACTCATACAGGTCAACCCGCTATAGATCATTGCTTATCAGCCTTTAAAGAGCAGAAAAACGTCGTGATGACAAATAAAGGACCTGTGGCACTTGAATATAAGCACCTCCTGAATGAAGCCCAATCAAATGGAGTAAAGTGGTATTTTGAAGGAGCGGTGATGAGTGGTACTCCTGCATTACGACTACCTGAGAAGACCTTAGTTGCAAATAGCATTTCTGAAATAAGGGGTATTCTTAATGGAACTTGTAACTTCATCTTAATGCGAATGGAAGAAGGAGTATCTTTATCGAAAGCAATAAAAGAAGCTCAGCAGCTCGGTTATGCCGAAGCTGATCCAACCAATGATATAGAAGGCTACGATGTACTATATAAGCTATTAATTTTAGCCAATGTCTTATTAGATGTACCACTAAAACGTGAAGATGTACAGGTTAAAGGCTTAACGACCATTTCAGAAGAGGATGTGAAGATCGCTAAACAAAAAAATGCAAAATGGAAATATATCGGTTCAATTAAACACTCATCGAATGAAACGAGAGCCACCGTTCAACCTGAGTTACTTTCAATGACAGATCCACTTTCTGCCGTTTCTGGTGCGATGAATGCGATCACGTATGATTGCGACATATCTGGACCGATTACTTTAGTCGGAGCTGGTGCAGGAAAGCTAGAAACTGCATATGCCGTATTAATTGATTTACTCACCTTAAATCAAGAGATAGGTGGTGATCACAATGGCCATTCAAACCGTATTTGAAAAAATGTTCGTAAACGGTGAATGGGTAGATGCAAAGCAATATACAGAAGTAAGTAATCCCGAAACAAATGAAATCATCGCTTACGTACCGGAAGCAACAAAAGAAGATGCTTATAAGGCGATTGACAGCGCAATGAAAGGAGCATCTATTTCAGCACAGTTACCAATTCATGAGCGAGTGCGTATATTGAAGAATACTACTTCTTATATAAACAACCATTTCGAGCAATTTGTTCATACAATTGTACAGGAAAGCAGCAAAACGATTCGTGAAGCAAGAAAAGAAGTAAAACGCTGTTTAAACACGTTAACCCTATGTGCAGAAGAAGCGAAACGATTAGACGGAGAAACAATATCCTTTGCACAAGTAGAAGGACACGAAGAACGAATCGGTTATAAATATCGATTTCCGATCGGCATTGTTTTAGCTATTACTCCTTTTAATGATCCTTTAAATTTAGTTGCACATAAAATGGGCCCAGCTATTGCAACAGGAAATGCAATCATCATTAAACCTTCAACCTTAACTCCACTTAGTACGCTACGATTGACGGAAGCTTTCTTACAATCTGGATTACCACCACACGTCGTAACGGTATTAACAGGTGACGGAGCCGAAATCTGCCCACCTATACTTGAACACGATGCGATCTCATTTATTTCATTCACTGGCGGTTATAAAACAGGAAGGAAAATTATGTCATCAGCAGGAATTAAGAAAACGGTAATGGAGCTCGGTTCCAATTCACCCACTATCATTTTTGATGATGCTAATATCTCAAAGGCTGTTCATGATACGGTACAAGGCGCATTCAGTGTTGCTGGGCAAAATTGTTTAAGTGTACAGCGAATTTACGTCATGTCTTCGATTTATAAGACATTTATGAATCAATTTATTACCGAAACAAAAAATCTAAAAGTAGGTTCAAAAAAACAAGAGTCAACAGATATGGGACCGATGATTACAGCAAAAGAAGCACTACGTGTTGAAGCCTGGATTAGAGATGCTGTCGAACGTGGTGGGTCGATTTTATATGGGGGAAAACGGAAGGGGGCATTCCTAGAGCCGACCGTTCTCACTAATGTACCGAGTGAAGCAATCATTGCGCAGGAGGAAGCCTTCGGGCCTGTTGTTATAATTGAGCCATTTGAAACATTTTCAGAAGCAATTGAAAAGGCTAATCATTCAAAATATGGATTGCAGGCTGGTGTATATACATCAAACATTCAGCGAGCATTATTAGCCGTTAAGCAATTAGATGTAGGTGCAGTCATGATCAATGATAGTAGCGATGTTCGAATTGACAGCATGCCATTTGGTGGGGTGAAACATTCTGGAATAGGTAGGGAAGGCGTTCGCTATTCAATGGAAGCAATGACTGAATGGAAAGTAGTTGCATTCCAAACGAAAGAATAAGTACCTTTTTATTAAATAGAAAGAGGGTGGGGAGAGTGTTTCCACTAAAAGAATACCATCAACGTCTTCATACACTAAAAAAAAGAATGGCTCATGAAGGGGTAGAGGTATTACTTATCTCGAACCCTTCTAATATGTATTATTTATCGAATTATTCAGCTTGGAGCTTTTACGTGCATCAAATGATGATCGTAACACTTGAAGATGCCCAACCGATTTGGATAGGAAGACAAATGGACGCTCAAGGCGTCTCAAAAACAACTTGGCTGGATGATCATCATATCATCCCTTATCCTGACTACTATGTTCAATCTAAAGAGAAACACCCGATGAATTTTATCGTCAATATATTGAAAGAGATTGGTCAAAGTAATCGAGTGATAGGGATTGAGATGGATGCACACTATTTTACTGGATTATCATACCAACAACTAACAAATGGATTACCTAATGCTATTTTTAAGGATACAACAACCTTGGTGAATATGATCCGATTAATTAAATCAGACCGAGAAATTGAATGCATGAGGAGAGCTGCTAAGATTGTCGAGCAAACTATGCAAGCTGCATATGACAAAGTGAATGTGGGAGTAAGAGAATGTGATGTGGCAGCAACCATCTTTCATTCGCAAATACAAGGGACAAAAGAATTTGGTGGAGATTACACATCGATCGTACCAATGCTACCAACAAATGAGCATACATCGTGCCCTCACCTAACTTGGACAGATCAGACATATAAAATAGGTGATTTCTTAACGCTAGAAATAGCTGGAGCTTATAAACGATATCACGCTCCTATGGCGCGTACGATGTCCTTAGGTCCTGCTCCCCATAAATTGAAAGAGCTTTCCAAAGTAGTAGAGGAAGGGATTCAGCTCACGCTCGACGCCATAAAGCCAGGTATGACTGCAGAAGAGGTAGAAACAGTCTGGAGGAAAGCAATTGAAAAGAAAGGCCATACTAAAGCCTCTCGTTTAGGCTATTCTGTCGGTCTAAGCTTCCCACCTGATTGGGGTGAGCATACAATAAGCTTTCGCCAGGGTGATCACTCTATTTTAAAACCGAATATGACCTTTCATCTAATGCCCGGCATTTGGTATGAGGATTATGGCATTGAAATCACTGAAACGATTTTACTGACGGATAAAGGAGTGGATACACTCACGACATTCCCACGGGAATTGTATGAAAAATCATGCTTACGCATGTCAGAATCCGTCTAATGACACTATGTATACATTGACATCTAGGAAGAGGCCTTTTTAGATGTCTTTCTTCATCGACTTAATCAAATAATGACTATTTATGATAAATAGTTGTTAAATATGAACGTCCATTGTGATGTACGATACACGATGAACATGATAAGATACATACGACGATAGAGTAAAACTATAGATAATGGTTAGTGGAGAGAAGGGGTTAAATGAAACATTCATTACTAATGACATACGGTGTGATCTTGTTTGTGATGATGATTTGGGGAGTGAATGCCGTTATGCTAAAAATACTAGTTGAACACTTTCCGACGATTTCAATGACATCATTACGAATTATGTTAGCTGGTATTGTTGTAATGACCATCATATTCCTAGCACGTAATATACGTAATTTAACGGCTTTCGAGTGGAAATATACATTACTCGGGGCATTGTTTGGTGTTGTCGGACATCACTTTTTTCTAGCTGAAGGATTAGTTCATACAGGAGCCTCTAATGCTGTATTAATATTGGCTTTACTTCCCGTTACAACGTCCATTCTTGCTGTTTGGTTTTTACATGATCGACTTACAAAATGGAGGCTGTTTGGTATAGGCATTGCCTTTTTTGGCGTTTTCTTCATTCAAAGTGGGAGTGGTACGTTATTAATTGACAAAGGTGAGATGTATATATTTATTGCCATGCTGCTTCAAGCGATCAGCTTTGTGTATATTAAACTGGCCACCAAGACATTAGATTCTAAACAAATGACTGGATATATGCTCGTCATCGGATCTTTTGGGTTATTTATAATTAGCTTCATAATTGAACCTAATGGGATACAACAAATGAGTGGTGCACCAATGTGGGTTTATGGTGTTTTTGCTATATCAGCTATCGTTGCTACTGCCATTGGCCACTTTTTATTCAATGCTGCTATTGAACAAATTGGTGCTGGACAAACAGCTATTTTTAATAATTTTGTTCCTTTTTTTGGTTTAATTAGTTCTGCTATCTTTTTAGGTGAGCAAATTTTTTGGTACCAAGGGGTAGGGTTTATATTTATAGTGATTGGTGTCCTTTTCGGTACTGGTTACATGGAACATATGTGGTTTTCAAAAGAGCGAGCAGAGTATAAGAAGAGAGCCTCATAAAACAAGGGCAATGTGCGTAATTTTGATGGATTTCTCGTATTAAGCGAGCAATGCTTCTATACAAATTGAAAACAGCCTTCAATTGTGCGCTATTGAAGGCTGTTTTTGTATTACCATTATTATTTAGCTAACAAAGAAGTTCATATTAGGATGGATCACTGATTGAAGCTCTTTATATTGTTCATTTGTCAGAGGAATTAATGGCAAACGAACGGATCCTGCTTGAATTCCTTTCATTTCTAATGCAGCTTTTACAGGAGTAGGGTTAGGAGCCATAAATAGCTTTTTCATAACTGGTAGTAACTGGCGATGTTGCATTGCAGCAGCAGTTACTTGTCCTGCTTGGAAATTACGTACCATCTGTTGCATTTCATTTCCGACAATATGAGAAGCTACAGACACGACACCCATTCCGCCAATTGAAAGAATTGGTAATGTTAAGCTATCATCTCCACTATATAATGAGAAACCTTCCGGCGCATTCTCAATAATTTCAGACATGGCTTCTAAATCAGCACTTGCTTCCTTCGTTGCAACAATGTTAGGAATTTGTGCTAGACGTAATGTCGTATCAACATTCATATTAACAGCACTTCGACCTGGAATATTATATAGCATAACAGGTAATGATGTAGCTTCGGCAATTGCTTTGAAATGAGCATACATACCTTCTTGTGAAGGTTTATTATAGTACGGAACGACTAACATAACGGCGTCCACACCAATTTGTTCAGCTTGTTTCGTTAATTCGATGGATTCATACGTATTGTTCGAACCAGTGCCTGCAATAACAGGTGCTTTTCCATTAACTTCTTCAACAACTGTTTTGTATAAAAGGATTTTTTCTTCTTTTGATAACGTCGGGGATTCACCTGTTGTTCCTCCAACGACAAGTGCATCTGAACCATTTGCTAATAAGTGATGAACAAGCTCTCTTATTGCCTCGACATTTACTTGTCCGTCTTGATTAAATGGTGTTACCATTGCTGTAATTACTCGACCGAAATTCATCCGATTCACCCTCGTTCTTTATTTTAGTTTGTCCTATTTCGTTTTGGGCTACTAATGGAAGCACAAAAAAACAACAATGAGGTTACATCTCATTGTTGATGGTTAGCAAAGAATAGCAAAACCAATTCAATGTGTGAGATAGCCCTCCATATAGCCATGCTATATGACAGTCCTGCTCTTATTCAAAACAGTCCCAGCGATTGGATTATGAGCTTCCAATAGCTTCGGCAAATATCCCTTTTAACATGGGTCCTTGGAGCTCATTCTCCTCAACATGTTTACTGATGATCTTTGCACCTCTACCCTCACTTCAAGCATTTGAAGTAAGATTAAGTATTAATTTGTGTCTACCTTAACAAATGTACTCAATGTTTGCAATGGTTTTGCATAAATTTTTTTAAAATGTATAACGCATTTTACTTAATATGAGGTTTCTTTTGTACTTTATTCAATAACTTGTCCAATTCCTGGCTACATTGAATCGTTATTTTCGAAGTCAGTCCATGAGATTTAGCAAATTTCAGCATTTCCATACGTTTATCCTCAATCTTACCAATAATCATAATTCCCACTCCAAATGTCTTAATAAGAAATAGGGTTTTCTAAATAGAAGCACCTTTTTTCTTCATACGACTAATTATAAGCGAATCCTTAATAAAAAAAAGTGATTCTACGAAATAAGTCAGAAAGATGAATGATAAGAAAAAAATCGACATTTTTTGTCAATTAATTGGTTGATTTTTCAGGAGTTATGTTGGTTTTAATAAGGAAATTGATGCACACTATATAAAAGAAAGGAGGAGGTATAGATGTCACGTAACGGCTTGGCTGTATTATTTATCGTTATAATGCTTTCAGCTTGTACCGTTCCACAACAATCTCCTTTAGGTGTAAATGCAAATAATACAAAGAAAAATTCAACGATTTCATTTTATCGGAATCATGAAGGACCACTTACTGATTTAATGGTTCCCGATCAATCTCCTATGGGCACCGGTCAAAGAATCGATGACATTCTTAACCATACACATTCAGCGACAAGGAAAAATTTAGGGATGAAACATGAAGGGATCAATCACCAAGGTGCAAGGATTTACACGAACCGCCCAGGAACAATAAGAGATAAATATGCTCATAGACGCTCCGATTCAAAGAAAAGACTAAAAACGGATCAATCTAATATTGTTATCCAATCACAATCATTAAAAGAGAATGAGATCGAAAAAATAGTGGAAAAACTTCAAATTGTTAGAGATGCTCATGTCATTTCAAATGAAAATACTTTTGTCGTCGGAGTAGAGTCTGATGAAACTGATCGAAATCATTTAGTCAATCAAGTTAGAAAAGAACTTGATTCATTTAAAGAAGAGGAAATTCATGTAACAACAAATAGAAAAATAATTAATCGAATAAAAGCATTGGAACACAATGTATCGCTCGCTGAACCGTTTGACACATTTGGAGCTGCCCTTGCAGAAATCGTTGATTTAATCGACGATGCTACGCATCATCATCGATAATACAAGAGATCACAGCAACATGTATTCCTTTTGCCTGTGATCTCATATTAGCTTTAATATAAACCGTATTCCTCTGATAATGACAAAAATTCTCGCTCCATTAAATTATGAGATAGGATCGCATTTTCGTAATGACGCCGTGCATGCTCTAATGAATTGTCTAATTGACCTTTCTTCATTTTGTTAAGTTCTTCAAGTAACAACTCAATTTCATAAATGGCTACACTATGTACATCTGAAAGCCCATTAAATGGCTGAGGTTCTTCTATCTGACGATAATGTTCATGTTCTTCTAATAATCTTTTCAACGATTCAGTTGCGTCATTGACAATTGAATCATTTATAACACGCTCATCATTGAAGAGTTCATCGACAGTTTCTAAATACTGATATACCGAATAAATATATGTACCTGTATAGTCTGCATATCCCTGTAAATCCATCGTTCTCACATTTGGATTTAGAAACGTGTTTTGTTCCATATTATTGGGTTGGTCTTCTTTCGTATTCTCATCTGATTGTTGAATGGTCAAATCATTAACTATGTCTTCCTCACTATCAGAAATAGCACACCCTGATATTATCAAAAGAGGTACAATGAGGACTAGAAAGAATCTTTGCAATGTCAATCACTCCATATATCACTTTTTTATTAGTATGAATAAAACAAGATAATTTATGTGTAAGAGACTGTTACTTTTTAAAAAAGTGAAAATTTTTCTTGAAATAACTTGCATTACTTAATCGAGTCGTGTATAGTAATGATAATGAAAGAATACATTAATAAATGTTCTATAAATAATTTAAATGTACCATCAATTGCAATTAATGAAGAGTTCAGTATTCACATCTTATAAGGGATATTTACTCATTTTGTTGTTGATATTCCTTATAATATGTGAATTTTTTTCTATTTGCTCGTGCAAATACAGATTAGCGCATATTAAGAAAATTTATTTACGATTGGAGAAATTAAAGCATGCAAACTGGTACAGTTAAGTGGTTCAACGCAGAAAAAGGATTCGGTTTTATTGAAGTTGAAGGTGGAAATGACGTATTTGTACATTTCAGCGCTATCACAGGTGAAGGTTTCAAATCTCTTGACGAAGGTCAAGCAGTAGAATTTGAAATCGTTGAAGGTGACCGTGGTCCTCAAGCAGCTAACGTTGTTAAGCGCTAATTTGCGTTAACGCTTATTCAATTTATAAATCTCACACTATCTTATGTGTGTTGATGAAAACATCCTAAGAAGATGGAATTCTTCTTAGGATGTTTTTTTGTGCAAGAACATAGCCAAAAGAACGGGAATTAAGTAAAATGATTTTATACATAGATAGTAAAAAAGAGAGGGGTTTACAATGAAACGTTTATTTTGTATAGTGAGCATTCTTATTTTCTTACTGGTAGGCTGTTCTGAGCCAGATCCGACACCGGAGCAGGCATTACAGAGTTATTTGAACTATTGGGGAAATGAAGAATATAGCAATATGTACAATATGCTAACTGAGAATGTACAGCATTCTATTTCAAGCGAAGAATTCGTACAAGCGTATAATCAGGTGTATGAAAAGTTACAATTAAGTGAATTAACATTAGAAAGCCCTATTTTAGAAGAGGAGAATCAAGAAGAACGTGAAGACGATGTAACAGAAGTCCATTTACCTTTTAAACAATCTTTAACAATTATCACCGGGACTTTGCAATTCGAGGAACATCTATCACTCATTCGTAATGATGAAACGAATGAATGGGAAGTGAATTGGGACCATTCCCTTATTCTTCCCATGCTAAATGCTGGCGATGACCTACAAGTTCGATATCAAATGCCTGAAAGAGGCGAAATATTTGATCGAAATGGAGAGGGGCTAGCCATTAATGGTCAAGCTTATGACATCGGGTTAGTGCAAGACCGGATGGAAGGAGTTGAACATGAGACTTTTGCCTTTTTAGAGGAAGAGTTTGGTTTATCTGAAGAATTTATCGAAGCAAGACTCAATCAATCATGGGTTCAACCAGATACATTTGTTCCATTAATTAGTGTAAGAAGTGACCAAGAGGATTATGTTGAGCATTTACGGTTAACAATACCAGGTGTAAGCTATTTACCATTTGATACACGTGAATATCCATTAGCTGAAGCTGCCGCTCATTTAATTGGCTATATAGGCTCTATTCCGGAAGATCAAATAGAGGAACGCTTAAATGATGGGTATCCAGAAGATAGTTTAATTGGGCGAGCGGGCCTTGAAGCTGTATTCGAAGAACAATTACGAGGTGAATTTGGTATTGAGATAGCTGTTATAAATGAAGAAGGTCAAGAAAAGGACTTAATCACCCGTAAAGATCCGATAGATGGAGAGGACATCCATTTAACCATTGATAGTACCTTACAAAAAAGAATAGTTGAAACTTTATCAGATGAAGATGCAGGTGTTGCTGTTGCGATACATCCAAAAACAGGGGAGGTTCTATCATTAGTTAGCTCTCCTATGTACGATCCGAATTCATTTGTCATTGGTTTCCAACCAGGAGAATATGAATCATTAGAGCAAAATGAACATCGACCATTTACAAATCGATTTACACAGTCATTTGCACCTGGCTCGTCCATTAAACCTATTACAGCTGCTATTGCGCTAAATGAAGGATTAGATCCAAATAATGAACGTACGATTCAATCTCATCAATGGCAGCCAGACGATTCAGCATGGGGGGAGTATTTTGTTAGACGCGTAACCGATCCTGGTCATTCAATCGACTTGAATAGTGCTTTAATGTATTCAGATAACATCTATTTTGCTCAAATCATTTTAGAACTAGGTACAGATGCCTTTACGGATGGTTTGAATAAATTTGGTTTTAATGAAACACTCCCATTTTCATATGGGATGAGAACTTCCACTTTTGCTAATGAAGATATATCAAGTGATTTACAATTAGCTGATACTTCATATGGACAAGGAGAGATGCTCGTAAATCCTTTACATTTAACTCTTATGTATACAGCTTTTGTGAATGAAGGGAATATTGTCAAACCTTCTTTAATTCATGGTGAGGAAACGTCTTATTGGCTAGAGCAAGTACTGACGGAAGAGCATGCACAGCTTATCGATCAATCTTTACAAACAGTTGTAGAAGACTCAAGGGGGACAGCTCATGCTGCAAATATGACTAACCTTCCACTGACAGGTAAGACAGGTACGACAGAATATAAATTGACTCAGGATGATAATGGAAATGAAACAGGCTGGTTTGTAGCTTATGACTCAGAAAATCCTGAATTATTAGTAACTTTAATGGTTGAGGAAGTAGAAGATCGTGGTGGTAGTAGTTACGTTGTTCCGAGAGTGAAAGAAATTTTTGAACGAACTTTTGGCAACTAATGAGTAGGCTAAGGCCTTATCTTTTAAAGGTATTAATGAAAAGGTAAGGCCGTAGCATTATGATGAATACTGGATCAATCATTGACTTATATCCAATAACCTTTTATAGTAAGTGTAAACGATTTCAGCTAATTGTTACATCATTATGGGATCGTTCTCACATATGGTTGATCAAATGAACAAAGGAGAGGTGTTAAGAGATGAAATTAGGAGTGTTTACTGTATTATTTTCAAACTTAAGCTTTGAGGAAATGTTAGATTATGTGAAAGAAGCAGGGTTGGACTCCGTTGAAATCGGAACAGGTGGCTATCCAGGCAATGCCCATTGTCCTTTAGACGAACTTCTTGAAAGTGAAGAAAAGCGCAATGAATATAAAGAGAAAGTTGAATCACGTGGATTAACGATTAGTTCATTTAGTTGTCATGGAAATCCGATATCACCAGATAAAGCGTTCGCGGAAGAATGTCATGAAACGTTTAAGAAAACAGTGCGACTAGCAAAATTATTAAATGTTCCAGTAGTCAATACATTTTCAGGTGCAGCTGGAGATCACGATGGTGCCAAATATCCAAACTGGCCAGTAGCACCTTGGCCAAACGAATATGGCGATGTTTTAAAATGGCAATGGGAAGAGAAACTAATTCCTTATTGGAAAGAAGCGGGAGCGTTTGCCGAAGATCATGGAATTAAAGTTGGCTTGGAGTTACACGGTGGATTCCTTGTACATACACCATATACATTGCTTAAATTACGAGAAGCAACGTGCGATGCAATCGGTGCGAACCTTGACCCAAGTCATTTATGGTGGCAAGGAATTGATCCCGTAGCAGCCATTAAAATTCTTGGTAAAGCAGGTGCGATTCATCATTTCCATGCAAAGGACACATTTATCGATCAAGATAATGTCAACATGTATGGCTTAACAGATATGCAGCCATATGGCGAAATTCAAACACGCGCATGGAATTTCCGTTCAGTTGGATTAGGTCATAGTAGCCAAGAGTGGATCAATATGATGAGTGCTCTTCGAACGTATGGCTATGACTTTGTGGTAAGCATTGAACATGAGGATCCACTTATGTCGATTGATGAAGGGTTTAAATGTGCCGTAGACAATTTACAGAAAGTATTGTTAAGGGAACAACCAACAGATATGTGGTGGGTGTAATAAAGTTATAAAAAAGCAAGCTGATCCGATGCAGCTTGCTTTTTTCGTTTGTTTAGCATCTACAATCATTTTTAATAGATGAAGACATGTATCATCATTCACTTGTTTAAACGAGCGATGAAACCAATACATTAAAATCCCAATTATTATAATAGAAGTATGTGCCCGGTTCATAACATTCTCCATTTGGATGTCTCCATCTCATTCCGATCAATTTCTTCTCCTACTTGCAAATATACGCCTGGACGTGACGTTAACAAATCAGCAATTGTTGCTTGTTTTTCGTAATCAGTTGATGGGATTTAATCCGTAATTCCGATATTTTCTAGTTCTGTTTGTTCAATTTGAATGCCATATAACGCACTGAGGAAACTTTTACGTATTGTATACCCGTTAATAGAAGCGTGCAAACGAAGACATTATATTACATAACTTTTGAAACCTTATTTTTCTTCATTAGAATAGTACAATATGTTCTGAAAGCTGACAGAACCATCCGTTTCATTACGATAAATGTGAGAGGAATGTGCTACAAAATGAATCGCATCCTTTTCAGTCACCGTATAAGTCATATCATTGATCTCTATAATTAGCGTTCCTTTTGTCACAATAATGTATTCCTCAACGCCACTCTGATGAGCTTCTGACATATGTGTACTGTGCGGCTCCATTTGTATCGTATAAATTTCAAACTGCTTACCTTGTTTAAATGGAAAGATAGGGTACACATTGTAATGGCCATTTGATTCAGTGATCGGTTCGATTTGCTCAAATGAAACAAGAGCAACTTCTTCTTCCTCTTCTTCAAAAAAAGAGGAAAAAGATACTTTTAACCCATTTGCAATTTTCCATAGGACGGACACAGTTGGATTCGAAAGACCACGCTCAATTTGACCTAACATTGCTTTACTGACACCTGTCACATTAGATGCTTGCTCTAAACTAAGCCTCTTGGATTTCCGTATCGATTTTAATTTTGCTGCTATTCGTACGTTGATGTCATCCATTTACTACACCTTCCTATATTTAATGTTGTGATTATGTATTAAAGAGAGTATGATGTTTATCATAACATACAAAAATATGTTATGATGTATGATGTTAAGGAGGAGGAAAAGTGAAAAATGCCATATCTATTGATCAAAAGACAGAATCGAATTTTAAAAAGGGATTAAAAATAGGCATCCCTGTTTCAATCGGATATATTCCTATTGCGATAGCGTTTGGCCTTCTAGCTAAATCTGCTCAAGTACCAGATATTGTAACTATGATGATGTCCTTTATGATATTTGCAGGTGCAAGTCAATTTATCGGCATTAATCTTATGGCAGCTGGAGTCGCTTATTGGGAAATTGTTTTTACAACCTTTTTATTAAATGTACGTCATTTTTTAATGACTGCCTCACTATCACAACGATTACCAAAAAAGACATCGAAGAAAGTACTAGCTATTCTTTCATTTGGTGTTACGGATGAAACATTTAGTGTCGCTTCAACCCAGCAAGAAAAAGAATTGCACCCAACATTTCTATTAGGCTTAAATAGTATTACGTTCGTTTCTTGGAACATCGGAACGTGGATGGGTGTCTTTATAGCTGTTGGTTTACCGACCTCGATTCAATCAAGTATGGGAATTGCCCTTTATTCCATGTTTATCGGTTTATTAGTTCCTAGTTTAAAGAAATCAAAAAAAACGATTGTTGTCGTCTCAATTGCCTTGTTCGTTAGTTCGTTATTTTATTGGATCGTACCTTATTTTATACAAGTATCAAGTGGGATGCAGATCATCGGCACAACAGTCATTGCCGCTTCAATTGGCGCACTATTGTATCCAAAGGAGGAAATGAAATGATTGAATATTTCCTATTAGTTTTATGTATGGGACTCGTAACATTCATACCACGGATGTTACCAATGGTTTTTTTACATTCGATTGAGTTACCAAACTTCCTACAACGCTTCTTACAGTTCGTCCCATATGCTGTGTTAGCAAGTTTAATTTTTCCGGGAATTTTATACTCTGTTGATCATGTGCCAGCCGCCATCATCGGTGGTCTTGCATCCATAATCCTTGCAATTTTTGGAATGAATTTAATCATTATTGTATTAGGTGGGATCACCGCTGTATTTATTAGTCATCATTTCTTTTTCTAGACTCCTTTCTATCAGTCTACTAGACATGATAGAAAGAGTCATTCCTGATATTTTCCATTCAGTATTTATAAGGATATTGAGCCATTTAATGCTGATCCATAATACCATAAAAGAAAATACGAGTGATATCTTCCGTTAGTGGGAGAATGTGACGATAAACGTCCTCACGTTGAATGTATTCACTTAGCATTTTCAAATAAAATAAAATCGCTTCGTGTGAAAGCTCTGGATTTAAATACCCTTCCTTTTTCCCTTCATTGAAAAGATGAGTAAAATACGGAACGGCTTTTTCTTCATATATTCTCTCAATATAATTTCCTTCAGTTGAATACTCATTCATTAAATACTCATAAAATTCTTGGTGAATTTCATTTGCTACACGCTTTTTGGCAAAAATCAATTTTTTTATCTTCTCTGGAAATGGGGCATCACTAAAGACCGTCGTTTCAAATTCCTTTAATGCCTCATCAACGTAATAAATAAATACCTCATTAATTAATGTATGTTTATTTTCAAAATAATTGTAAATCGTTACTTGAGATACATTTGCTTTTTTAGCAATTTCAGCAATCGAAACTTTTTGAACACCATAAATCATAAAAAGTTGCTGCGCAGCCTCGAGAATGTTTCGCTTTTTTTGTTCTTTTCGTTTTTGAAAACCGTCCATTTCGTTCACCTCTCATTAAGTTTAATCAAAAATATGAAATAAAACAAATAATTCCGTTCAAAATCTCTTGTCAAAAACATATTTTTTGTATAATATGAAATATATAAGTTAAAATATTTCATAATTATTTTGAAAGGGGTAAGACAATGTCTGTTCTAAAAGCAAGTCATTTAACGAAACAATTTGGTTCCTTTCAAGCATTAAATAGAGTTAGCCTTGAGCTTAAGAAAGGGGAAATATACGGATTTATCGGTCCGAATGGTGCTGGTAAATCGACGACCATTCGCATTTTACTTGGGATGATCAAAGCCTCGTCAGGAAAAGCTCAGCTGTTTGGAATGGATGCCTGGAAAGACGCAGTCGACATTCATAAAAGGCTTGCCTATGTACCTGGAGATGTAAATCTTTGGCCCAATTTAACAGGTGGGGAAGTCATTGATTTTTTTATGAGATTACATGGAAATGCTCACTCGCAGAAAAAAGAACAATTGATTGAAAGGTTTCAGCTAGATCCTACAAAAAAATGTCGAGCTTATTCAAAGGGAAATCGTCAAAAAGTAGCTCTTGTAGCTGCATTTGCATCAAATGCTGACTTGTTTATCCTTGATGAACCAACTTCTGGATTAGATCCATTAATGGAGAGAGTGTTCCAAGAATGTGTACTGGAAGCCAAACGTGATGGAAAGAGTGTATTACTTTCAAGCCATATTCTATCTGAGGTTGAACGATTATGTGATAAGGTTGGGATTATTCGTCAAGGGCAAATGATTGAAACGGGGACTCTTCAAGAGATGCGACATTTAACTCGGACCCAGCTGTATATCGAAACAAAGAAACCAATTGAACAAATGGATCAATTTGAAGGTATATATGAATTAAAACAAAAAGAGGCTGGGCTATCTTTTCAAGTGGATGCTGAGAAGCTTGATGAGGTGATGTCTTACCTTAGTCGTTATGGGATTAAAAAGTTAGAGAGCACAGCACCGACGCTCGAAGATTTATTTATGCGTCATTATGAGGTTGGTGTGGAAGGAGTCGAGTCACGATGAAAGCTACTTTTCATCACATGAGTGATTTTATTCGATTTATGGTAAAACGAGATCGATTTCGAATACCGATTTGGTTGTTTGCCATTACGATTTTTACGGTTTTAACTGCGTCTAGCTTTTCAGGATTATATCAAACGGAAGAAGAACGACAAGCTATCGCTGAAACGATGCTCAACCCAGCAATGACAGCTATGGTTGGTCCGGGTTACGGACTAGATGATTATACTGAAGGTGCCATGCTCGCACATCAAATGCTTTTATTTTCAGCAGTAATTGTAGCGATTATGAGCATTTTACTCGTTGCGCGTCACACACGCTCAGATGAAGAGGAAGGGCGAATGGAGTTGTTACGAGCATTACCAATTGGGCGATTATCGATCACTGGTGCTACTTTGACCATTTATATATTTGTGCATTTTTTGTTAGCGATCCTTATGGCTATTGGGCTTACAGCATTACAAATAGATCATATAAATTGGACTGGATCCTTACTGTATGGGGTTTCGTTAGGAGTAGTAGGAATCTTTTTTGTCGCCCTTACAAGTGTGTTTGCTCAAATAACTGAAAGTACACGTGGAACAATCGGATTATCTTTTGCCACTTTGTTTTTCCTTTATATAATTCGGGCAATTGGAGATGTTAGCATAGAGTGGCTATCTTGGCTTTCACCACTTAATTGGATTTTACGTACGGAAGTATACGTAAATAATTATTGGTGGCCCGTTTTACTTTTATTCATCGTTTCTCTCTTTTTAATTATACTTTCACTTTATCTTAACTTCATCCGTGACCTTGGTTCTGGATTTTTACCTACTAGGAAAGGGAGCGCTCATGCCAATTCGTACTTGAGAAATCCGTTAGCTCTTTCATTTCGTTTACAAAGAACGAGTATCATCATATGGGCAATTGGAATGTTCGTTATCGGTCTATCATATGGCTCTATTTTTGGAGACTTAGAGTCGTTTATAGCTAGCAATGAAATGTTCGCGGAAATGTTAACGGCTTCTGATATCAGTTTAACAGAACAATTTATTACGATGCTTATGACCGTAATGTCGATGATCGCAACCGTTCCTGCTTTAATGATCATATTAAAGCTACGTGGAGAAGAAAAGAGGAATATGACAGAGGGGTTATTTGCTTATCCTATTTCTAGAATAAACATGATTGCATCGTATACGATTCTATCGGTTATTTGTAGTATCGTCATGTTGTTATTAGCTTGCGTTGGACTATGGTTAGCGCAATACTTTGTCATGGAAGAGCCACTTAGATTAGGAATACTATTGCCAGCTATTTTTGTGTATATGCCCGCCATTCTAGTTATGGTAGCTATATCCATTTTCTTCATCGGAGTTATACCGAAAATGTCTTCAATGATTTGGTGTTATTTAGGCTATTCTTTTTTCGTCGTCTATTTAGGAGATTTGTTACAATTTCCAACTTGGCTTAACTCACTCTCACCATTTGGTGCTGTCCCAAATTTACCTGTTGAAGATATGAACTGGGCAGTGACGTTCATTCTTTGTCTTATCGCCATTGTGTTGACAACCGTTGGCTTCACCCAATATCGTTCACGTGATTTAGAAGGATAAAATAGTATAGATTCGTTTTACACAGCGAAGAAGGGCTCTTAATGAATACCGAAGAAGTTAAAAAACAGATGCCACTGAAAAAGGACAAACCGACTTTTTCATTCCTTTATTTAACTAGCAATGACCGCACTCGTTGCTCGCTTAATACAGGAAATGTTTTCGCTCATTACTTTAAATCCACCAAAAAGGTTAAAAACCAAACTTTTTTGGTGGACTTCTCTTTCTTCACTGTTTTTTTACACACTCAGAAATTAGTTGATTTTTGGAGCCCTCATCACCTTATATGTCATTGGAATTGAATGAAAGAACACTCTTTCAAAAATGCTCCTCAAACCATTTTAACATCTGCACACGATACGTCATAAATAACCATTTCTTCGAATCTCTCTTTTCATACAAACAAACATTCGCTATAATGAATAATTGAAACGAGGTGGAAGAGAAATGTTTAAAAAAAGTTTACAGCAACTACTTGAAGAATTTCAAACGCAAGAAAACTATAAACAGCAAATTGTTCATTGGCATGAAATCGAAGCAGTAGAAGCGAAAACAGTTCCATTTCCTACCGAACTTGATTCACGCCTTGTCACTGCTTTGCATAATAGAGGGATGAACACTTTATATACTCATCAATACGAAGCGTATCGTGCAACTCAAGAAAAGAAGCACGTTGTAGCTGTTACACCAACTGCTTCAGGTAAAACGCTATGTTACAATTTACCCGTGCTACAAGAAATAACGAAAAATGATGAAAGTCGAGCATTATATCTTTTCCCTACGAAAGCATTAGCTCAAGATCAAATGAGTGAAATGAATGAATTGATCTCAGAAATGCAAATCCCAATAAAAAGCTATACGTACGACGGAGATACACCACCGACTATTAGGCAGGCTGTCCGTAAGGCTGGACATGTCGTCATTACAAATCCTGATATGTTACATGCTGCCATTTTGCCTCACCACACGAAGTGGGTTTCTTTTTTTGAAAAGCTAAAGTATATCGTTATTGATGAACTTCATACATACCGTGGTGTTTTTGGGAGTCATGTTGCAAATGTGATTAGACGATTAAAACGAATTGCTCATTACTACGGAAGTAATCCAATATTTATTTGCACTTCGGCTACAATTGCTAACCCAAAAGAATTAGCAGAAGGTTTGATTGGGGAACATGTTAAACTTATTAATAATAATGGAGCACCAAGAGGAAAGAAGCACTTTATTTTCTATAACCCGCCACTTATAAACGAACCATTAAACATTCGTAAAAGCGCAACAGTTGAAGTGAATCAACTCGCTAAGCTCTTTCTAAACCATGATATTCAAACGATTGTATTTGCTCGTAGTCGAGTTCGAGTTGAAATTATTTTAAGTCATCTAAAGGAGTTAGCAAAAAATAAGCTTGGCAACCAATCGATAAGAGGCTATCGTGGCGGTTACTTACCGAAACAAAGACGTGAAATCGAAAAAGGTTTACGCGAAGGCTCTATAAAGGGGGTAGTAAGTACAAATGCTCTTGAGTTAGGCGTTGATATTGGCCAACTGCAAGTTTGTATTATGACAGGGTATCCTGGTTCAATTGCTAGCTCTTGGCAACAGGCAGGTCGAGCCGGTAGACGTCAAAATGAATCAGTCATCATTATGGTTGCTAGCTCGTCACCACTTGACCAATATATGATTTCAAATCCACGTTATTTCTTTGAACGAAGTCCTGAATCAGCTCGGATTAACCCTGACAATTTAATTATCTTAGTCGATCATTTAAAGTGTGCTGCTTATGAGCTACCTTTTCAACGTGGTGAGCTATTTGATGGGAAGGATATAGAAGACATCCTTGATTTTTTAGCAGAGGAGCATGTGCTTCACCACCGAGTCAATAAGTGGTATTGGATGTCCGATGCCTTTCCGGCACACGGAATTAGCTTACGATCTGCCTCTCAAGAAAATGTCATTATCATTGACCAAACCAAAATAGGTTCAGAGAAAGTCATCGGTGAAATGGATCGATTTAGCGCAATGACTTTATTGCATGACGAAGCCATTTATTTGCATGAAGGCGTTCAATTTCAAGTTGAAAAGCTCGATTGGGAGGAGAAGAAGGCATTTGTTACACAGGTAGCTGTTGACTACTTTACAGATGCTCATTTAGCTGTTCAATTACGCGTATTAGAAGAGGATGAAAAAAAGGTTGGATCTAATACCTTTATGTATTTTGGTGATGTCATGGTCAATGCAAAGGCAACGATTTTCAAAAAGATTAAACTAACAACATTTGAAACGATTGGTTCTGGAACGATCCATCTCCCTGAAGAAGAATTACACACAAATGCGATGTGGATTCAATTTCAAGAGCAATTGTTCCAGCATTATTCAGAACAACGACTAGATGCCGTTCTAACCGGCTTAGCTCAACTCATTCAACATGTAGCTCCCGTATTTGTTATGTGTGATCAGCATGATTTACACGTCATCCCACAAATCAAGGCTGATCATAATCATTGTCCGACGATTTTTGTTTATGATCGATACCCGGGGGGAATCGGTTTAGCCAAGGACGTCTTTACTAACTTACATACGATCTTGAATCATATATCTAATGCTATTCACCGTTGTACTTGTCGTACTGGCTGCCCTTCTTGTATTGGAACAACAGACGATGAGCAGGTGAAATCGATCGTTATACATTTTATTGATTTATTGTTAAGGGAGAGCTCTTAGTGATGAAAGCAAAATTAAATCGTCTTAAAGGACACATGGGCTTTCAAGGTGAATCGACTCAAAAGAAACTTGTTCAGGTCGAACAAACGAAAACAGAGACCATTCCTTATGAATCAGAATGGTCTGAGCTTGACGTGTACCCTTATTGGTTTGACGGACAGTATATTCTCATTCGCGAAAAGATTTACCCTTTAACAAAAAAACATGGACATTATCTATTCGAGCAACTACAAGACGTTTTATTATTATGGGAGACACAACAGGTGACACATCCACTTACTACGAAAGGGGTAAAAGAGAACCAGCTTCTTTTTTTTGATACAGAAACGACTGGTCTTAGTGGAGGTGCTGGGAATACGATCTTTTTACTAGGCTTTTGTCAATTTGATCATGAGTCTATTATTGTTAAACAATATTTTTTACCTGGGCCTGAGTCTGAAGTAGCTCTTTATCATGCATTTTTAACAGATATTGGTGATGACAAATATCTCGTCACATATAATGGTAAAGCATTTGATTGGCCACAAGTTAAAACGAGGCACACATTCGTCCGCAATCAGGTGCCAAAGCTTCCGTCATTTGGACATTTCGATCTGCTGCATGCATCTCGCAGGCTATGGAAGAATGTGTTGCCCTCGTGTAAGCTAAAAATAGTGGAAGAGGAGGAGCTACACTTTTATCGACAGGCTGACACTCCTAGCTATCTCGTTCCAATGTTATATTTTGATTTTTTACAAGATCCTAATCCTGCGTACGTACGTTCTGTTTTTTTGCATCATGAGTGGGATGTTCTATCCTTATTAAGCTTGTATATCCACCTATCGCAAAAAATTATTCAACCTGAAAAATGGGCTACTTACAAAGAAACATTTGAAATAGCACGTTGGTTTGACTCATTAGGTGAAGTGAATCAAGCAATCCAATTGTACGAGATGCTATTAAAGATCGATGACAAACTAGACGATGACACGAAGCATAATTGCTACTTTTCATACGGCCTATTATTAAAAAAGCAAAAGCGCCACGAAGAAGCACTCTTTTACTTTAAAAAATGCGCACCTTCACAACCCAACTTTTGCGTCGCCGCTATAGAAGCTGCTAAACTATTAGAGCATCAATTCAATGATTTTGAACAAGCTCTTTATTATTGTAATCAAGTCAATACCCAATCACCTACAGAAGATGTGCGAAAGAGAATGAAGCGGCTTACGAAAAAAATAAGGCGTTGATCAAACTATTTCCGGGGCAAGCGCAAGAAATGTGATAAACCAACAATTTTTGTCAAACAACACGTGAAATTTTGGTAAGTCTTTGTAAAACCGAAAAAGGATTTGTCATTTTTCTTCGAACCTATTAAAATAAAAATCGTTAGAGACGTTTAGGTAGGAGAAGGTGAGGGCACATTGCATCGTGCATTGTTAATTTTATTTTTCATTATGATTGGATTAACCTTTTTATTTATGTCAGATATTCGTGACACTTCGTTCTTATTAGGATAAAAATAAGAGCCAAATTAAAAAATTTTAGGCCCTTGAAATAGGTAGCTGACTAGGACAATCGTCAGGTTTTCACATACGTTAATATTGACTCAACTATTAAAGGAGGAATTAACCTATGTATTGTAAGCCAAGACCAAATGTTTGTAAGCTTCCAACCACAACTCAGGTGATGCCAGCACAAGTTGCACCTACGCAGCATAATATTGTCGAAAAGACGTGTGAATATATTGTCCCTGAAGTATATCCAACTCATACTCATAATCAGGTAAACCATGTGTATAAGCATGTTAAGAGCTTCCCACACACTTATTCGCAAAGTGAGGCAATTGCAAATCAGCAATTTGTTGCAGGTGCTCAAACAGGACCAGGAGGTATGGGACCAGGGTTTGGACCAGGAATGGGGCAAGTTGCAGGCGCTCAGACAGGACCGATGGGCATGGGACCAGGATACGGACCGGGAATGGGGCAAGTTGCAGGCGCTCAATCTGGACCGATGGGCATGGGGCCTGCGGGCTTTGGACCAAAGGGATGCGGCTGCAGACGTTAAGTTAACAGAAAAGCGAACTGATCACTGCCAGTTCGCTTTTCCTTTATAAAGGTGTGAATGAACAATGAAGGTTGTGGCAATTTCAGGATATAAAGCTCATGAGCTAGGTATTTTTGATTCTAACCATGAAGCGATTACATACATCAAAAAAGCAATCGAAAACAGGCTTAAACCATTATGTGATCTGGGTTTAGAATGGGTGATCATTAGTGGCCAATTAGGTGTTGAGCTTTGGAGCGCTGAAGTCGTCATTTCATTGAAACAAGAATACAAAGACTTAAGATTAGCGGTACTAACACCTTATTTAGAACAAGAAAGTCGCTGGAAGGAAGAAACTAAACAATATTATCAATCCATCTTGGACCGAGCCGATTTCAATGATAGTATTTCTAAGAGGCCTTATGACAGCCCTGTACAACTTAAACAAAAGAATGAATTTATATTATCTAAAGCTGACGGGTTGATATTGTTTTATGACGAAGAAAATCCTGGTTCCCCCAGGTTCATGTTCGACTTGGCAAAGAGAATGACTGACCGTGGTGATGTAGAATTAATACAAATAACAGCGATGGATATGAACGAACTCATTCAAGAAGAGCAATTTCTACATTCATATGATCATGATGAACCATTTGAAAATTGACAAGAGATCGAATTTTTGAAAAAATAAAAAGTAGTTTATGTGATAAACACCAATAAGTATTCAAATGATTTTGTGAATAATGAGACAGAACGACCATACATATATAACGAGATATGAACATTGATAATGATGGGGTGAAGACGATGAATCAAGAGTTAAAGTTTACAACGAAGGAAATTTTGGAAAAAGATTTTAAGACAAGCATGAGAGGCTACAATGCCGATGAGGTTGATAAATTTTTGGATGCGATCATACAAGATTACGAGGTTTTCAGCAGGAAAATTAAAGAGCTTGAAGAAGAAAATGTTCATTTGAAGCGTGATTTGAAAAAAGCAACCGAACGGCAAAAGCAAGCACCAGCTCAGCCGGTTGGGAGTACCAACTACGATATCCTACAACGCTTGTCTAATTTAGAAAAAGCCGTCTTTGGCAATAAATTATAGACTTTTAAATCGAGCAAAATGATTGAAGTCTACATTGACGGTGCGAGTGCTGGTAATCCCGGTCCATCTGGGGCAGGTATATATATCAATTATAAAAACGGAAAAGTTGAACACCATTCTACATTTTTAGGTGAATTAACGAACCACGAAGCTGAATTTGAAGCATTGATAATTGCCCTTCATTTATGCTGTGAACAAAAAATCAAAACAGTTTCTTTTCGGACGGATTCTAAGTTGGTTGATGATGCGATTGAAAAACAACACGTGAAAAACCCTCTATACCAACCGTATGTAAAAAAGGCTCTTGAGCTTATTGATCGTCATTTTGATCTATTTTTTCTAAAATGGATACCTAGTCGACAAAATCAACAAGCAGATCAATTAGCAAGACAAGCGATCATAAAAGGAAGGAAATAATTACCTATTGCTTCCTTAACACTTTCACGATATAATGAAGATTGTCGCTTAAGACAATGTATAAGCATTCAGGTAATCGCTGCATATTTATATGTAGAGGAAAGTCCATGCTCGCACGAGCTGCGATGCTCGTAGTGTTCGTGCCTAGCGAAGTCATAAGCTAGGGTAGTCTTTATAAGACTAACGGCAAGGGAAGCACCTAAGTCATATGATATGGTGTGAGCCCTTTGAAAGTGCCACAGTGACGTAGTCCAGCTGGAAACAGGTGGAGTGGAACGCGGTAAACCCCTCGAGCGAGAAACCCAAAATTGGTAGGGGCATCTTCTCAACCGGAAATGAACGAATGAGGAGAACAAGGGAATCCCTTGTAGATAGATGATTGCCACCGGAGTACGAGGTTCATCACCGTTTGTAGTACAATGGAACAGAACATGGCTTATCGAATGCTTATAAGATGAAAGAAAACCCCTTTATGGGGCTTTTTTTATAATCATAGATAGTGGAAATAATAGGTATTAACCGAATGATTGATAAAGGAGCTAATTATGAAAAAAGTGACACTAATTGCAACTGCAACAATGGGTCTAGAGGCTTTAGTTGCAAGGGAAGTTCGTAGTTTAGGATATGAAGATGTACAAGTAGAGAATGGAAAAGTAACATTTACAGCTGATGTATCAGCTATTCCTCGAGCCAATTTATGGTTACGAACAGCAGATCGTATCAAGCTACAGGTTGGTCAATTCAAGGCATGCTCATTTGATGAGCTTTTCGAAAAAACAAAAGCATTACCATGGGCTGACCTTATTCCTGTACATGGAGAGTTTCCCGTTATTGGGAAGTCTGTTAAATCAAAGCTCTTTAGTGTTTCAGATTGTCAGGCGATTGTAAAAAAAGCAGTTGTTGAATCAATGAAGACGCGTTATAAGCGAGGTTGGTTTGATGAGAACGGCCCTTTTTATCGAATAGAAGTAGCACTTCACAAAGATGTAGCGACACTATCCATTGATACTTCTGGGACTGGATTACATAAACGCGGTTATCGTTATTTACATAATGAAGCTCCGTTAAAAGAAACGTTAGCGGCTGCTATGATTATGCTAACAACATGGAAACCAGAACTTCCACTTGTTGATCCATTTTGCGGTTCAGGAACGATCCCGATTGAAGCAGCTATGATCGGTCAAAATATTGCTCCAGGGTTTAATCGTGAATTTGTATCTGAAGATTGGCACTGGATCGGGAAGAAAACATGGGATGCTGCCAGACAAGAAGTGGAAGATGTCGCTAATTATGATCAACCTCTTGATATTTTAGGTAGCGATATCGATCATCGAAGTGTTGAATTATCGAAAGGCAATGCGATGGAAGCTGGTTTTTCAGACCTTATTTCATTTAAGCAAATGCAAATTAAGGACTTCACACACTCAAGGGAATATGGGGTGATGATCGGAAATCCACCATATGGAGAACGTCTAATGGAACGTCCAGAGGTCGAGCAAATGTACAAAGATATGGGGAATGTATGTAATCGGTTAGAAACGTGGTCCATTTACATGCTAACCTCTCATGAAGGCTTTGAAACATTATTTGGCAAGCAAGCATCAAAAAAACGTAAACTATACAATGGAAATTTGAAAGTTGATTATTATCAATTTTTTGGACCAAGACCCCCAAAATCATAAGGATAATTGGTAAAAACAGTAGCTGCTATAGGCTATTGTTTTTATTACGCTTTAAGTTAACATAATACAATTATGATTAACTTCATGTGTGGAAATGTGAATGTACTTTTTAAAATTGGGTATTCTAACATTGAATGAAAGGAGGATGCTTTATGGCTTCTGATCAAGAGTATAATGACATTAAGCAAGTGGAAATGGCAATATTATCAGCAGAGCATATGGTAGGGCAAGCAACTAGATCTATGGATGAGGAACAGCTCCAGTCAGCAACTGAAGCCATCTCAATAGCAAAGACGCAATTGCGTAATGCGGTTACACACAAAACAGGGGTAGATCACGCATTTTTAGAAATGGCCGATGAGTTAATTAATAAGGCAGATCATCAATTAGTAGAAGCAATGAAAGATCGTCAATCAGAATAAAATCCCCAAAAATGAGGCTAGACATTGTGAAAGTGTCTAGCTGAAAATCCGAACATCTAGGGAACATAGCGGATGAAATATACGTAGACTCCCGCGGAATGAAAGGAGGCACTGAAAATACACAAATTAAATTTCTCAGTGGCTTTGATTTGATTAGCAAAGGCTTCACTCGTTGCTCGTTTGAACGAGAAACCCACTCGTAATATAAAACTTTCAGTAAGTGTAATAATCATAACGTGCCCATCAGGTAAAACGCATTAACCTAATTTAACTTTGCACCAACTTCGTCAAAAGCTTCTCTTCTAGCTGCTTCAATAAAACATTTCTATTCTTCTCTGTGTCCCGCAGAAAATTCACACCCTCGTTTCGTATTCTTCACCATTACTAATTTGTCACCTTTGTCACCGTTTAGATAGATCTGGATTGAATCTACCAAACATTTATATTGCCTCCAAAATAAATTGAATTTAGTTAAATAATAAATCATTTCATATAAGAAAACTTGATAATCAACATTTACAATTATAAACAAAAAATTATAATTAATTCAAATCGATCGATAGAATTAGTATTGAACGAGTGAACTTTTATTTTTCAAACTCGTTGGAAAAACCAGCTAGAAAAGATTCACCTCCCGTACCCCGAAGTGCCAAAATATAGTAATTATTTCCTGTCAGTCAAAAAAATTCTATAGTTATTTTTTAGTGGTTTATTTAAAAAGTGGTTAATTAGAACTGTGAATTTATTCGAATTTTGTCAAAAAAAATCAGCCGTTAAGAACTATGGAATGCTAAACACATTTATCCGATAAAGTAGATAATTAGTAAAAACAATAATAAATAGTAGATTTAATAGTAGGTTCAATCCATATTAAAAGCACTAACTCAAAGTGGATAAAACTGCTTATCACAAAGGTAACTTAAGTACGGTTAAATGTTTCGATGAGGTAAGTCTATGTCTTGAAATTCTATTGAAAGGGGGTGGTATTTTACATGAAGGTACTTACGTTCCTATCAGAGAAAGGAGGATAGTCATTTCGACAATTCACGATTAACCTTAATTTTTACTATTCAAAAGATAAATGATGTTAGGAGGGGTAAGATTGAGAACTACATCTAAACGATTCATAAATAGGAAAATGAAATCGACTCTACAAAGCTCCTTTATTTTATTGATGACAGTGCTCATCATTTGTAGTGAGGCTTTAGCGACCATTCCTTTGATCGCAGTAGCAGAAGATACAGGTACAGGCATAGAAGACCTAGTTGTATCAAAAGATGTCGATGGTGAAGAAAGTAGAGAGGTGCTAATTGGACAAGACTATTCCTATAATATCTCATTTGAATTGCCTGTGGATGTATCAAGCTATGAATCTCTGATCATCTCAGACGCAATAGATACCCGATTAGCCATTCAGGAAACATCTACCTACATCAATGGAGAAGTGGCCGATACTTATCAAGTAACGGTAGATGAACAAAATGTTTCCCTTGAATGGACGAGAGAACAGCTTGAGGAGCTTGCGGGTAAGGAAGTGACATTGCAGATCACAACACAAGCAACAGAGGGTGCTACAGCTGGAGAGGAAATTGATAATATTGCCCATATTTTGATTAATAACGATACTCTTTTAGAAACAACCTCTGCTGTAGTCATACTAGTTGATCATTCGGATGAGGAGTCTGAAAGTGAAGAGGCCGTTATTGGCATAAACAATGTTGAAACCAATAATGTCTTAGAAATCAACGATGTAGATTCGTATGGCATTTCAAATAATACGGATAGAACTACCCCTCAAATTCGTCAATTTGATGGAGGGAACTTTGATCCAGATCCGAAGGCGATCGTGTTTATTACGGGGCTCCCTAGTGGAGTAAACATGAATAATGGCTTAGCTGTTCACCCGACTGAAAATGCCTTTTATGCATATGGTGGCTTCCCTGGAGATGAAATCCCACATAGATTGTATCGAATTACACCAGGTGGAGCAGCCGAGTATGTTGGAGATCTAGATGGTACGGCTGCTAATGCGATCATTTCAGAAGATGGGACACGCTACTATCATACCTATATAGAAAATGGGGTGCTTCTTCTTGGCTCTTACCATCTAGTGACAGGAGAGAAAGAAGCAATTCCCATCAATGGTTATGATAACAATGATGTTGGAGGAGACCTGATTATCGATGAAGATGGATATATTTGGTTTTCGAATAATACAGCTGGTTCCATCATTCAGATGGATGCACAAACAGGTGAGGTTTTACGTCAGGTCCCGATTACGAGTGGAGACGGTGTAGTCTTGCAAGGAGGGGTGAGAGGTCTTAGCTTTTTACCGAATGGTCAAATCTTATTGTCTAGTGGGCTTGGTGCCCAGGGTAGCCAAAGTGCTGACTATTTTTCAATAGATCCAGAAACTTTGCAAACAACTTTTCTTGGGTCAGCCACGATAGCTGGCGATGGGAGATTTTTTCCATCTTTCGATTTAGCCTCACGAGTCTATCCAAGATTCGATCCGCTGCCTCCTGTGGTAGAAGCTGAGAAGTCAGTGGAGTTGGTGGAAAAAGGAGAAGGAAACTCCGACGATGAGAACCCAGAAGTGGGGGACATGTTACGTTATACGATTCAAGCACGGAACACAATAGAAAATAGCTTATTCCAAAACCTTGTCATTTCTGACACGATTCCAGAAGGATTGGAATATGTACAAGGGACATTAAAAGTGGATGGACAAGCTGTCACCGATGAAGAAGATAATGACAAAGGTCATTATGTGAACGGTGACGTGGTCGGACAATTTGGCGATATAGCAGATACAGAATGGCATACGCTTGAATTTGACGTGATCATCTTGCCGGGACAAGCAGGAAGAGACATTGATAATACAGCCTCGGTTGTAGGTGACAATGTCGATGAACCGGAGGAACCTAGCGAGACCGTCGAGGTGTATCCGCGGGATGGCCCTGTGATACAAGCCGAGAAATCAGTGTCTCCGGAGCATGAAGTATTTGACGGCGATGTCCTCACATACAACGTCACGATTACAAATGTAGGGGAACACATTGCGGCTAATACGGTCTTTGAAGACGCGATTCCAGAGGGTACCGAATATGTTCCAGGATCGATGAGGATCGTAACAGGCCCTAACGCCGGTGACCTAACCGATGAGGACGATGACGATGCGGGTCACTTCGACGGCGAAAAGGTCATTATCGAGCTTGGCAATTTACAAAATACGACCGAATTACCTGATGGCATTACCGTACAATTTAGAGTCATTGCGTTAACAAGCCATATGGGCGAAACAGTCGTTAATAAAGCCGACGTTCATTATAGAAACTTACAAACAGATGAAGCGCAAACGACTGAATCAAACGAAGTGACAAATACTATTATTGAAAGGCCAGTCATTGATGCTTGCGCAAGGCCTGTTGCCTTGATCAATGGAAGTTTTGAGGGAGGTCCTGCAAGAGGATCTTATAACGGCTCATGGGCGTTTTTAGAGGAAGAAGTACCTGGATGGTTGACGACAGATGATAGCCAAGGTGTGAAAATTATTGAAATCTGGGATTATGCGCAAAACTATCCGGCCGGAGTCAGGAACTTTCCTGCGCCACCTGATGGCAACCGTTATGCAGAATTAAATGCCTATGAGCATGGCATGCTGTATCAAGATGTCGAGACCACCCCTGGTCAAACGATTTACTGGCGTTTATCTCATATGGGGCGTCAAGGGGTAGACACGATGCAAGTTCGCTTTGGTCCAGCGACTGACAATCCTTATGATACGATCGTGCAAACCCAAATGTCGACAGGAAATACAGCTTGGGCAACGTATACAGGTACCTATACTGTCCCAGCTGGACAAACTGAGACAAGATTTGGATTTGAAGCGGTTAGCACTGCAAATGGAGTATTAGGTGCTGGAAACTTCTTAGACGACATTTTTCTAGGAACAGAGCCGTGCGTCGTGGCAGAAAAATCGGTTTCTCCTGAGGGAGAAGTAATTGCCGGAGACGAATTGACCTACGAAGTAACGATTAAAAACGAAGGTGGGGACATCGCGGCGGACGTCGTCTTTAAAGATGCGATTCCAGAAGGTTCAGAGTATTCACCAAATTCAATGCGAATTCTCAATGGACCAAACGCGGGCAATTTAACCGATGCAGATGATGGAGATGCTGGATATTTTGACGGTGAAAAAGTGATTATCCAACTTGGGGATTTACCAAATACGACGGATTTACCTGATGGAATCACTGTACAATTTAAAGTGACCGCATTATCGAGTCATATTGGTGAGTTGATTGTAAACCAAGCCACCGTTGATTATAAAAACTTACTAACGGGTGAAGATGAAACGACCGATTCTAACGAAGTCGAGACACCAGTTGAGTACAGAGATCCAGTACTCGAATCGGACAAAACGGCCACGCTTCTTGAGAAAGCA